>NZ_JACCLX010000044.1 GCF_024490875.1 Methanocaldococcus sp. | reverse complement strand
TTATTTATCTCGCTAAAAATTTTTATTTTTTAATTTAGAGGAGTTTAATTTGAGATTATTGAATTTTAAAAATTTTTATCAAATTTCGAAGGGTCTTTTATTTTAATTAATTTGAATATTTAATTTTATTAAATTATTGAGATTTTTTGGAGATTTTATTACTTTATTTTTATCTTAAATTTTTCCTGATAATTAGGTTTAAATTAAAAATTTTAAGGGATTTTAAGCAAATAAATCAAAATAGAAAAATTTATATATAAGTTCGGAGGTATATAAATAACAGGGGTAATTGACCCTTCGAAATTTGATAAAAATTTTTAAAATTCAATAATCTCAAATTAAACTCCTCTAAATTAAAAAATAAAAATTTTTAGCGAGATAAATAATAACTAAATTATACAAACTTAAACTAAAATATTAGAGATAAATTAAAATATCTGATGGAATTTTATTATTAAAAAAATAATACTGGTGATTACATGCCAACAATAAATGTAAAAAAAGTTGACTTAGAAAGATTGGTAAATATGCCCTTAGAGGATGAGTTTATAGAGAGCAAGTTTCCAATGATGGGTGTGGAAGTGGAAGAAATTTTTGAAGAAGATGGAGAAAAGATAATTCAATTTTCAATAAATCCAAATAGACCAGATTATTTAAGTGTTGAAGGTTTAGCAAGAGGTTTTAGAGGTTTTATAGGAATAGAAACTGGTTTAAAGAAATACGATGTTGAAGTTTCAGATGTAAAATTATTTGTTGATAATGTTACCACAAGACCATACATAGCGGGAGCGTTAATTAAAGGGATTATTATTGATGACTATGTTTTGGAGAGTATAATTAATTTACAAGAGAAATTACACTGGGTTTTGGGAAGAGATAGAAAAAAGGTGGCTATAGGAATACACGACTTTGATAAGGTTAAGCCACCATTTTACTACAAAGAAGTTAAAGGAGATGAAATTAAATTTGTTCCTTTAAACTGTGATGAAGAAATGACTCCAAAGGAAATTTTAGAAAAACACGAAAAAGGAATTAAATATGGTCATTTAATTAAAGATGATAAATTTCCAATAATCTTAGATAGTGAAGGTAATGTTTTATCTATGCCTCCAATAATCAACGGAGAATTAACAAAAGTTACTACTGAGACAAGAAATTTATTCATCGATGTTACTGGAATTGACAAATATTTAGTTGAAAAAACTTTAAACATTATTGTAACTGCATTGGCTGAAAGAAAGTATGCAAAAATACATTCAGTTGAAGTAATTGAAAATAAAATATCTAATATTTACCCAAATTTAAAAGAAGATGCTATAATAACTACTCCTGACTATATAAATAGAGTTTTAGGAACAAATCTAACTCCTGGGGCGATAATAAATTATTTAAGGAGATGTAGGTTGGATGCTCAATTTGTAGATAATAAGTTGAAGGTTATTATTCCCCCATATAGAGTTGATGTATTTGGTGAAATAGACATTGCCGAAGAAGTATCTATAGGTTATGGATACGATAAGTTCTTTGGAGAATATCCAAGTATTGCAACAATCGGAGAACTCGACAAATTAGAAAAGAAATGTGACTTTATAAGAGAAATAATGATTGGTTTTGGATTTTATGAAGTTATAAACTTAATGCTATCAAATGATGAAATTTTATTTAAAAAGATGAGAATTGAAGATGACAACTATATAGAAGTTTTAAAACCAGCATCAATTGAACATAGAATTGTTAGAAAGAGTCTTCTACCATTACTAATGGAAACTTTGAGAATTAATAAACATAAAGAGTTGCCTCATAAACTATTTGAAATTGGTGACTGTGTTGTTATTGATGAAAGTATGGAGACAAAATCAAGGGTTGTGAAAAAGATAGGTGGAGTTATTTTAGACAGTGAAACAAACTTCAATGAAATAAAGAGTTATGTAGAGGGTTTATTGAGAGAACTAAAAATTGAATATGAACTTGAAAATTATGATCATCCATCATTTATTAAAGGAAGATGTGCTAAAATTTTGAAAGATGGGAAGATGATTGGCTATTTTGGAGAAATTCATCCAGAGGTTATAGTTAACTTTGAATTAGAGCATCCAGTCGTTGGATTTGAGTTAGAAATTGAATAAAATAATAATTAATGTGAAAATATGGAAAATATGCTTAAAAAACTGCTATATAAAATTGAAAAGTTAAGAAATGGAGAATTAGAAGATTTTAAAATTTTAAAAAAACATATTCAAAGTTTAGATGAATTCCAATATAAAAATATAATTGATAGATTGAAGTTTCAAATTGAAATTGTTGAAAAATATAAGCCAAAAGTTCGGCCAGCAATAGATCCAATAGTTTCAACAGAACTTGGAATTTATAGGAGATTGGATGACTATGAGATAGGAAAACTTTTAGAATATCCAGAATGTTGCATAAAATCTTTCGTTGAAAATGTTAGAATATCTATTGATAATGAGCATTTAAAAGAGGTTGATGAAATAAGAGATGATTTAAAAAATAAAGGAGTTTATGCCATTGTATTACCATCTGGCTTTATTCCTTGTAGTTTAAAATGTAAGGAGGCTATAAAAAGAGGATACATAGGATATTTAAATAAAGAGGAGTTTGATAATATATTAAAACTTGAAGAGGAATTAAAGAAAAAAATCGTCCATTGGCATTTTGGATATAGTGAATTCTATGAAAAAATTATTCTTTAAATAATATTTTTATTCTTTGGTGATATTTTATGATTATAATTATTGCAGGAATTGGTAGAATTGGTTATACTTTGGCAAAGTCATTGTGCGATAAGGGGCATGATATTGTTTTAATTGATAGTAATAAAGAGATATGTAACAAAGTTTCTGCTGAAATTGATGCCTTAGTTATACATGGAGATTGCACGAAAACAAAGACATTAGAAGAGGCAGGAATTGAAGATGCTGACATATATATAGCGGTGACTGGTAAAGAGGAAGTTAATTTAATGAGTTCTTTACTTGCAAAGAGTTATGGAGTTGATAAAACAATTGCAAGAATTTCTGAAATAGAGTATAAAGATGTTTTTGAAAGGTTAGGGGTTGATGTAGTTGTTTCTCCAGAATTAATAGCCGCCAATTATATAGAAAAATTAATTGATAGACCGGGAATATTAGATTTAACTATTATAGGAAGAGGAGAGGCAGAGATTTTAGAATTTATAATTCCCGAAAAGTCAAAGGTGGCTTACAAAAAAATAAAAGAACTTGGTAGGCCACAAAATTATTTAATTATTGCTATTTATGACAAAGATGAATTAAAAATACCTAGTGGAGATATTGAATTAAAACCAGGAGATAGAGTTTTAGTTTTAGTAAAAAAAGATGCGGTAGATATTATAAGAAAGATGTTTTTAGAATAATTATTATAAAAGGTGAAAATTTGAAAGTTAAAGTAAAAGCTCCTTGTACATCTGCTAATTTAGGAGTAGGATTTGATGTATTTGGTTTATGCTTAAAAGAACCTTATGATATTGTTGAAGTTGAAGAATTAGATGAGAAAGAGATTGTTATAAAAGTAGATGATAAAAATATTCCCACGAATCCTGATGAGAATGTTGCTGGAATAGTTGCTAAAAAGATGTTAAATGACTTTAATATTGAGAAAGGAGTTAAAATTAAAATAAAAAAAGGAGTTAAAGCTGGTAGTGGTCTTGGTAGTTCTGCCGCATCATCTGCTGGAACAGCCTATGCAATAAATAAACTGTTTAATCTAAACCTAAATAAATTAAAATTGGTGGATTATGCTTCCTATGGAGAGTTAGCATCTTCAAATGCAAAGCATGCTGATAATGTTGCCCCAGCAATATATGGAGATTTTACTATGGTAACTAACTATGAACCATTAGAAGTTTTACATATACCAATTAATTTTAAACTTGATATTTTAATAGCCATTCCAGATATATCCATAAATACAAAAGAAGCAAGGGAGATTTTACCAAAAAGTGTAAATTTAAAAGATTTAGTAAATAATGTAGGAAAAGCCTGTGGAATGGTTTATGCTTTATATAATAAAGATAAATTTTTATTTGGAAAATATATGATGTCTGACAAAATTATAGAGCCAGTTAGAGGAAAACTCATCCCTAATTACTTTAAAGTTAAAGAAGAAGTTAAAGGTAAAGTTTATGGAATTACAATAAGTGGTTCTGGACCTTCAATAATTGTATTTCCAAAAGAAGAGTTTATTGATGATGTAGAAGAAATTTTAAGAGATTATTATAAAAATACCATAAGAACTGAAGTTGGTAAAGGTGTTGAATTAATTTAATATATTTAAAAATGTGAGTGTCAATGGCCGCTATTACTTACAAAATAAAAAATAAAGAGATTGTAATAGATTCTGGGCTTCTTTATGTATTTACACTTTTTACAAATTTATTTGCTTTAAATTTTCTATTTAACAATATAAATAAAGAGTTATTCAATTTATTAATTATGTTACTTATTGTTAATTCCTTTTTTAATTCAATTTTTATAAAATTTTATTTTGATGCTTTATTTACAAAATCAAAAAACTTAATTTTACTCTCAATTTTCTTCTTTTTTATTAGTGTCTTTATGTCTCCTTTGTTTGTATTGTTTTTAAATCCAATTAATAATGTTAATGAAATATTATTTTTATTTATACTGTCTTTATATTTAAATGTTATATCTCCATTTTGGACTATTAAAAAATGTATTTTAATATTTTTCATAAGTCTTTTAATTCTATTTTTTATATTTATTTTTAAATTAAATTCGTTAATATATATTTCATTTTTTGTAATATGCTTTGTTATTTTATTTATAAGAGAAATATATCAATTTAAATTCGAAAAGAAGTTTAATATTTGTACTTTTTATTTATTAGAAACTTTAATATTGGCTATTGATAATTTTATACTAAATATTTTACTATTTGACCCTTTAATAAGTTATAACACTAATATATATTATTTATTGATTTTGCAAGTTTCTTTTTTTTATTTATTTAAATTATATGTTGATATAGAAAAATATACAGTAAATATCCTTGAAGGGCATTATGAAATAATTAAAAATAATATTAAAATGATACTAAAAATATTTTTTAAATATTTAACATATGATATAATTACTTTATTAGTAGTTGGAATTATATTTTTAATTTTAAATCAAAATGATATATTTTGGGTAATTTACTTTTTGAGTATGGCATTATTTATATATATTATAAAAATTAATGAATTTTTTAATAAAATCGATAACATAAAATATTTAGGGATATTATTATTTTTCTATTTATTGAATTTACTAAGTTTAATAATAATTACTACATTAATTTTTTCAATTTTAATTTATTATAAATATAAAAATATTACATACGATGAGTTAATAAGAAGTCTGTTTTATTACTATCTTAAATACCTTTTTAAATGGGGATTGTAATGAAAAAAGTTACAATTATAGCGGAAGGATCTTATCCTCAAAAATTAGGTGGAGTATCTGTTTGGACACATAATTTGGTTTCAAATTTATTAGATTTTGAATTTAATTGCATCAGTTTGACATATAAAGAAAAAATTATCAAATATAAATCAAAAAATTTAAAAGAAATATTTTGGATAGATATTAGTAGACCAGAAAATAATAATTTTGTTAATCATAAAGTGACAAAAATATTAACATATAAAATGCTTAATGGAAAAAAATTAAATATAAAAGATTTAAAAAATTTAAATAGATTTTGCATTTTTTCTCCAGAATATTTTAATGTTTTAGTAAATATTTATAAGAAAGATATGTTAAATGTGCCTTTTAATCATTACTTTTGGGCTATTTCAAATTATTTTATTATCCTTACTCATATCGCAAAAAAGATGAATATAATATTAGATAAACTATTCAGAAATACAGATCTATTATTTTCGTTAAATGTAGGTTTTTGTGGGCTATTAGGGTGCTCTTTAAAATATAAGTTAAATAAACCTTTAATAGTAAGTGAGCATGGAATAATATTAAAAGAGATTACATACATATTAAAAAATAGTGAAATTAATAAAGAAGTTCATAAATATATTAAAAATATTTATAAAGCTATGATGCTTACTACATACGAACATTGTAATCTTCTAACACCTATTTCTGATTATCATAAAGAACACGCTATTAAAAATGGTTGTAATCCAAATAAAATAAAAGTAATATATACTGGAATTGATACAAAAAAATTTGTGCCGCCTAAGAGAAAAGATTATTCAAAAATTATTGTAGGAAATGTATCTAGAATAGATCCAATAAAAGGTATTAAAGAATATGTCGAGATTGCAAATTACATAACTAAAAGATTAAAAAACATTGAATTTTGGCATGTAGGACCAATAGAAAGTGAAGAATATGCCAAAGAAGTTTTTAATTTAAACAAAAAATATGGATATCCTGTTAAATTTTTAGGAATATCAAATGAGCCCTTAAAATTTTACCAAAAGATTCACTTATATTTAAGTACAAGTTTATCCGAAGGTTTACCTTTATCTATTCTTGAAGCACAGTCATGTGGCGTTCCAGCAATCTGTTCTAATGTAGGAGCATGTAAATATATTTGCTATATTTATTATAACAAAGAAAAGGATATAGAAAAAGGTCTTGAAAATTTATTACACATATTTAAAAGATTTACACCAGAAAAAATTAAAATAGTTTCTAAGAAAGTCAGAAAAATTGTCGTTGAAAAGTTTGATTTAACAAAAATGGTAGAAGAATATAGAAAAGTGTTTATAAAATTATCTTAATATATTTATTTCCCCTTGTAAATGCCGTTATAAACACTACTAACATCTTTACATTCCAAAAAAACTATTTGTGCAATTCTTGCAAACTTATGAATAGTTATTGGGTTGAAAACTTGCAATAAATATTCTGGCTTTCCCTCATAACCAGGGTCATGGACTGCTGAGTATATAGTTGCTCCCATCCTCAATAAAGAACTTCTTGGAAATGTAAATCCCGCCACATTATTGGGGATTTTTATATAATCAGCTATTTTCACAATATAAACTCCACTCTCTAATTTTATAAATTCATCTTTTTCAGAGTTGAATATCTCAATATATTTTGGTAATTTTCTTTTTTCGTTTGAGAAGTCAATAACGCCTTCTCCATCTATTTTAAATATTTTCCAAACCTTTAAATCAATCCCACACTGTTGTATTTGCTCATCTTTTAAATCTTTAAAAAAATTTTTTGATGTATTAGGACCAATAATCATTAATTTCACCAATTTAATTTTTTAAAAATCAACTCATCCTTTTTATATACGAAAGTATTACTTTCTATATCTCTATCAATTAAACAACTTGCTCCAATCCAGCAATTGCTTCCAACTTTAACTCCTGGCATAAAAGAGACTTGAATTCCTGTCTTAACATTATCTCCCATTATTATTCCCAATTTTCTTACACTCTCAACCCTTTTACCTTTTATATTTACTTTAACTGGTTTATCATCAAATCTCAAATTTGCAGTGATTGTATTGCATCCAAAATTACAATTTTCTCCTATAATACTATCTCCAACATAAGAGAGATGCGGAATTTTTGTATTTTTCATTATTATGCTTGCCTTAACTTCGGAGGAATTTCCAACAAAAGTATTTTCCATTAAAACTGTGTATGGTCTTATATATGCCAACGGCCCAATTATAGAACCTTTTTTAATAATTGCTGGACCTTCAATAACTGAATTTGCTTTTATAATAGCATTTTCTTCAATTATTACATTTCCTTTAATGACGACATTTTCTTCAACTTTTCCTTTTATATCTCTATTTATTTTATTTAAAAGATATTTATTTGCTTCTAAAACATCCCATGGCCTTCCAACATCGTTCCAATATCCCTCTAATTTAATACCTTTAACATTTTCTTCTTTAATAAGTTGTTTTATAGCATCTGTAATTTCTCTCTCCCCTCTTTCAGAAATTTTTGTTTTTTCAATTAAATCAAAAATCTTTTTATCAAATTTATATATTCCAGCGTTAATTAAATTTGAATTAGGATTTTTTGGTTTTTCCTGTATTTCTACAATATTATTTTCTTCATCTAAGACAACAACTCCAAAATTTTCAGGATTTTTTGTTTCTTTAACAGCAATGGCATATTTATATTTTAAAAATCTCCTTAAATCATCTTCAAATATTATATCTCCATTTATTACTAAAAACTCATCGCTCACATAATCCTTGGCAGTTAAAACTGCTTCTCCTGTCCCTTCTATCTCTCCTTGCTCTAAAAACTTAACTTTTGGATAATCTTTAAAGTAATCAATAATTTTTTCTTTTTTATATTTAACAACTATGTAAATGTTATCTACTAAATCCTCAACTTTCTCAATTATGTGTTGTAAAATTGGCTTACCAGCTATTGGAATCATAGGTTTTGGCCTATTTTCAGTTAGGGGTTTTAATCTTTCTCCTTTCCCTGCACATAATATTATAGCGTCCATTTACATCACCAAAAAAAATAATTTATGTTAATGAAAGCCCATTTTTAACTAATTTTATTCCTTTTTCTAATAAATTTTTAGATACACTCATATTTTTCGCTTCAACTCTAATTCTAATATATGGCTCAGTTCCAGAAGGTCTTATTAAAATCCAACCATTTGGCAAGTTAAACCTTGCTCCATCAACAGTTTCTGGGGGAGTTTTAAAAATTTTTTCTCCATTTTCAATAACATAATTCATTACTTTTTCTTTTTTTTCATCTTCACAGTAAATTTTTTCTCTCAAATTTATATATGAAGGAATTTCATCCAAAATTTCGTATAATTTCTTATTGTAATATTCTAACATCTCTAATATTCTTAACCCGCTTAAAATTCCATCAGGAGTTAAATGTATATCCCCATGAATCCAAGTTCCAGAAGGTTCTCCACCAAAGATAGATGAAGATTTAATCATTTCTTGAGCAACATAAACATCTCCTACTTTAGTTCTTTTTACTTCAACATCTAAATCCTTTAAATACTCATCAATGACCATTGAAGCATCTACCGTAGTAACGATAGTTTTAGTTCCAGTTTTTTCAACTATATATCTTGAAAATGCCGCTAATAATTTATCAAAATCTGCCAATCTTCCTTTTTCGTCTATTGCTACCATTCTATCTGCATCCCCATCGTGTGCAATTCCAATATAACTATTTCCATCAGAATTTAATCCTTTAATCATATCCATAGTTTTTTTAAGGTTTTTTTCATTAGGTTCTGGTAATCTACCAATAAATCTTCCATCCATATGGCTATTAACTGATATTACATGACAACCAATGTCTGTAAATAGATAAGGAGATACTAAACAGGCAGAGCCATTGGCACAATCAACAATTACATTAAATTTTTTATTTACTTCAATCTTTTCTAAGATGTAGTCCATATAATTTTTTATACCTCTGTTATCTTTCCATATTTCTCCCACTTCATCCCAATTTACCTCGTTAAAATCTTTTTTGAATATAATTTCTTCAATTTCATCTTCTTCTTTTTTATTAAATGCTAAACCATTTTTATTAAAAAGCTTTATTCCATTGTATTCTGGTGGATTATGTGAGGCAGTTATCATAACTCCAACATCATAATTTCTCGCATTAAAACCTAATACAGGAGTAGGAACTACTCCAATAGATGTTATCTCCCCTCCTCCTCTTAAAACACCAGCAGATAGTGCAGTTTCAATCAACTTTCCAGTAGTTCGTGTATCTCTCCCAATAACAACATTTTTATACTTCTTAGCTATTGCCAATCCCACTTTATATGCAATTTTTGGGGATAAATTTTTCATCCTTATTCCAGAAGTTCCAAACAATTTACCCATTTTACCACCATTTTTAGATTATCTTAATTATTAAAGATTTTAAAGGTAAAAATTTTTAATAGTTGAAATATATTATTGATAATAATGTTTATATTATAACAAGGTATAAATGTATGAGTTAATTAAGTGTAAAGAATTAATATTTGGTAGGTGTAACATTATGATACTCTTAGTAAGTCCAATCGATGTTGAAGAGGCAAAAGAGGCTATTGCAGGAGGAGCAGATATAATAGATGTGAAAAACCCAAAAGAGGGTTCATTAGGTGCTAATTTCCCTTGGATGATTAAAGCAATAAGGGAAATTACTCCAAAAGATCTATTAGTTAGTGCTACACTTGGAGATGTTCCTTATAAACCTGGAACTATTTCATTAGCTGCAACAGGAGCGGCAATTAGTGGAGCAGACTATATAAAAGTTGGATTATATGGCGTTAAAAACTACTATCAGGCAGTTAATTTAATGAAAAATGTTGTTAAAGCTGTAAAAGATATTAATGACAGTAAGATTGTAGTTGCCGCAGGTTATGCTGACGCTCATAGAGTTGGAGCAGTTGAACCATTAATTATTCCAAAGATTGCGAGAGATTCTGGATGTGACGTAGCGATGTTAGATACTGCAATAAAAGATGGAAAATCCCTTTTAGATTTCCAAACTAAGGAAATATTAGAAGAATTTGTTGATGAATGCCACGAGTATGGTTTAAAATGTGCCTTAGCAGGGTCAATAAAAAAGGAGCACATTCCAATTTTAAAAAGTATTGGAACTGATATTGTTGGAGTTAGAGGTGCTGTATGTAAAGGAGGAGATAGAAATAATGGAAGAATTGATAGAAATTTAGTAAAAGAATTAAAAGATCTTTGCAAATAAATTAAGTTAAATTTTCATACAACTCTTTAACATCCTTAGCACATTTTTTCCAAGAGAATTTTTTTGAAAATTTTTCTCCATTCTTACCTAATGTTTTTCTTAAATCCTTATCATCTATCAATTTTTGAATTTTTTCTTTTAAATCTATAATATCCTCTTTTTTAAATAACAATCCATTATATCCATCAATTACTACCTCTTTTAAACCACCAACATCTGAGGCAATTACTGGTTTAGAGCAAGCCATTGCCTCAACTGCTACAAGACCAAAACCTTCACTTCTTGAAGGAACAATTAAAAAACTACATTTTCTCATAAATGAGGCAGTTTCATTAAAACTTTTTTTACCTAATAGTTGAATATGAGTTAATTTATTATTTACAATATAATTTTCTATCTTTTTATATAATTTGCCATCTCCTATAAGTTTAAAATTAAAATCTATATCTTCAATAGCCTTTATTAAAATATCTACACCTTTTTGTGGCACAAATGCTCCAACAAATAAACCAAAGTTATCATCGCTCTCATAATATAAATGTTCTCTATTAATTCCATTGTAAATAACTACTGCCTTATCTTTAATTTTATCATTTAGTTGATTTTTTATATAATTACTTACACAGATTATTTTATCTGAATTTTTTACAGAATATTTAAAAAAATATTTTCCTATTGTAGTGTTTTTTAATATTAATGCATCACTACCATGAAGCGTTAAAATATGTGGAATGGAAAATTTGTTTCTTAACAATCCTCCCACACAACCCTGTGGAAATGCATAGTGAGAGTGAATTAAATCAATTTCTTCCTTTTTAATGACATCTTTTCCTATCTTGTAGGCGTTTATTAAATAACTCATTCCTCTAAATTTTTTGAGATAAGGAACATTATGGACAATTACATTTTTATATCTCTTCTCTTCAAACTTATCATAGGTTAATATATGAAACTCTACATCTTTTAATTGTCTAACAATATTTTCTACATGTATTGTAATACCTCCAATGTGTGGATAGTATATAGTCGGCATTAAAACCTTCATTGATATCACGGGATAGTTATGAAAGATTCGGAATTTAGAATAATTAGGAAAGCGATAATTATAGGACTGTTGTTAATGTTACTATATATTATTTTTCCATTTATAGATGTTTTAGCATATTCAGTGGCGTTTTCATATATGGTTTTACCATTGTATAATATACTAAATAGAAAATTCAACAGAACCGTATCAGCAGGTTTAGCAATTGTTATATTTATTTTACCAATTATGATAATAAGTATTTATACATTAGTTACACTTATAGATATAGCATATTCTTTTAATCCAGAAAATCTTGGAAAATATTTAAATTTTATTTTTAATAATTTACATAAAACACCATTATATAAATTTATAGAATATAAATTTATAGACGAGCAAACAATTATAAAATATATTAACGATTTTTTAAAATATTTAATTGGAGTAATTTCTAATAAAATTATAGATATAGGGTATTTATTGATAAAAGTTATTATGGTTATATTTATAACATTCTACTTTTTAAGAGATGGTATAAAAATTAAAAATTTAATTCTATCCTTTATACCAAAAGAATATAGAGTAAAAATGGAAATATATCTTGAATATTTGCATGAATCTTATAAAAATTTATTTATAAGTTGTATAACGATTTCTTTAATTATTACAATACTTTCCTATATAGGATACAAAATAATAAATGTTCCTTATTCAGAACTGTTTGCAGCAATAACAGGAATATTTGCTCTTCTACCTATATTAGGAGGATGGATGGTATATATATCAATAGCAGTATATTATTTCTTAAATCAAGATTATATAAAAGCAATTTTTCTATTTATTTATGGAGAATTATTCTTATCAATAGCGCCTGATTTTATAATAAGACCTTACATAGTTAAAAAAGAAGTAGATATTCATCCAGTTCTCGTAGTTGTTGCATTTTTAATAGCGCCACTTTCATTAGGAATTAGTGGATTTGCCATAGGTCCTTTAGTTGTTGGTGCTTTAAATGCATTTTATTTAGCAAAGTATAGAGATAGAAAAATTTAAATTTTAAAGAGGTAGAGTATGAATAAAAAAAGAGTTGTTACGGCTGGAACATTTGATATTTTACATCCTGGACATTATGAATTATTAAAATTTTGTAAGAGTTTAGGTGATGAACTTATAGTAATAATAGCAAGGGACGAAACTGTCAAAAAAATTAAAGGAAGAAAACCAATAATTCCTGAAGAGCAGAGAAGAATAATGGTTGAAGCATTAAAACCTGTTGATAAAGCAATATTAGGAAGTTTGAAAAATAAATTAGAGCCAATATTAAAATTAAAACCAGATGTAATTGTTTTAGGTCCAGATCAAACCACATTTGATGAAGAAACTCTAAGAAAAGAACTTGAAAAATATAACTTATATCCTGAAATTGTTAGATTTAAAAATTATGTTAAATGTCCATTTCACAGTTCTTTTGATATAGTTAAAGAAATTATCAGAAGATTTTGTAATAAAGAAATTAAGATTTAAATATTTACAATAATTGATAATATTACAATATATTTATTCTCTTATAAGAAAAATTGTATGCAAAAAAATAAAAAATTTTATATATTACATAATTAACATTTTTCTTTTAATAGTATATTGAGGTGATATTGTGAAAAAATCTTATCTTGTAGGAATATCAATAATATCTCTAATATTTGTGGTATCGTTATCTGGATGTGTTCAAAACCAAGAAAGTTCAGAAGTTCCCACTTTAACAGTTGCTTATTTACCAACAGATCACCATGCAGCGTTATTTGTAGCATGCTACTATCCAGATATATTTAAAAAGAATTATGGAATATATTTAAAAGAAGTAAAACCCAAAGAGGAATATGAACTATATAAAGATGACAAAAAAATAGCAAATATAAAACTTGTTGAAGTCACAACTGGCGGAGCAGACATTATGAATCTAATGTCCCAAGGTAAAGTAGATGTTGGTTTATTAGGATATCCTCCAGCAATCTTCTACATTGACAAGGGAACTAAGGCTAAAGTTATAATGAATTTACATACTGAGGGTTCAGCAGTAGTTGTTAGAAAAGATATTCCTGTAAATAATTGGAAAGAATTTATAAATTGGATAAAGGAACAACATGAAAAAGGTTATAAAGTTAAAATTGGATATCCATTGCCAACATCTATTCAATATGTCATGATTAAAGATGCTTTAAGGGCAGAGGGAATAACATACACTGAAAATCCTAATAACAAAAGTGCCATGGTTTTACTAATTAACTGTAAAGGACAGAAAACCATGCCACAAATGTTAGCACAGAAAGAATTAGATGCTGTAATTGCATGGGAGCCTATGCCTGAAATTATACAAAGTAGAGGTATTGGTAAAGTAATTATATACAGTGGGGATTTACCAAGCGCTACTGGAGGTACATGGGCAAATCATCCATGTTGTTGTGTAGTAGCATCTGAAAATGCATTAAATAACAAAAAAGAGGCAGTTATTACTTTTGCTAAACTCTTAAAAGACGCAACTGATGAAATTAACAAGAATAAAGAGTTGGCTGTAAAAGCATCAGCAAAATGGCTTGGAACAAATATCTCAATAGAGGAAGCTTCAATTAAACATATAAAATATGATTACAGATTAGAGCCAGTCATTCCAAAGGTTATAAAATTTGTAGATGCTATGAAATTACAAGGATTAATTAATGGTAGATTAAAAAATGTCTCTGATAAGGAGGCAGAAAATATAATATTCGACTTGAAAATCTATCATGAGATATTAAATAATTAATTTTACTTTCTATTTTTTTTCTTTTTTATACTTATATAAGATATAAATATTATTAAAAATGGTGAAAAAATGTCATTATTAAAATTATTAAAAGAAGATGAGGGTTTAACTCCAATGCTAAGAGAGTTTAAAAATATAATAGATAGCAATAATATAAAAAGTGTTGCATTTGTTGGTTCTGTAGGAGTTTGCCAACCATTTGCTGAATTGTTTGGATATGCAATAAGAAATAAAGAAGGATATTTTATTCCTAATGGAGATTTGGACAATGTTAAAAAACTTGTTATAAAAGATATAGGAATACAAATGGAGGATTTTAAAAGTTTAAGTAAAGTAGATGCTGTTATATTGTTTGGAGGATTGGCAATGCCTAAATACAGGGTTGATGTAAAAAAAATTAAGGGATTAATAAATAAACTATCTCCTAAATTAGTTATTGGAATATGTTTTATGAGTATCTTCCAAAAAGCAGGATGGGATAAAGAAATAAATTTTGACTACTTAATAGATGGATATATAAAAGTTTCTATTTATAAAAAATAAACAATAAGGTGAAAATTTTGACAAAAAAAGTAGGAATAGTTGATACAACATTTGCAAGAGTAGATATGGCTTCTGCGGCTATAAAAAAATTAAAAGAGTTGTCTCCAAACATTAAGATTATTAGAAGAACAGTTCCAGGAATCAAAGATTTGCCTGTTGAATGTAAAAAGTTGTTAGAAGAGGAGGGATGTGATATAGTAATGGCATTAGGTATGCCTGGAAAGGCAGAAAAAGATAAAGTTTGTGCTCATGAGGCATCATTAGGGTTAATGTTGGCTCAATTAATGACAAATAAACATATAATTGAAGTTTTTGTTCATGAAGATGAAGCGAAAGATGATAAAGAATTAGATTGGCTTGCTAAAAGAAGGGCTGAAGAACATGCTGAAAATGTTTATTATCTATTATTTAAACCAGAGTATTTAACAAAAATGGCTGGAAAAGGGTTAAGGCAAGGTTTTGAAGATGCTGGACCTGCAAGAGAATAATAAAATAAAAATACAAAATCCAGAGAAGGAATATACAACGATAGAAATTTCGGAAGTGTTTAAAATTTCGGAAGATACGATTAATTAATTCTCCAGTCAATTCCCAATAATTCAGAATATTTCTCTAAAACTCTTTTTACATATTCATTTACATTATTTTTGTCATCTTCAAATTTTTTAGACCATTCTTCATTATTATACTCTTTTGCAAGTCCTATAATTAAATCTCTAATCCTTTCACTTTCTATTTTAACAGGATATCCTAATTTTTTATTGTATTCGCAGATGTCTCTATACAACTTTAAAGAATCTTCTACAATATTCTCTATGCCTAAAAGTTCTTTAGTTAATTCATTTAATATAGGTTTTAACCATCTTCTATGGAATCTACAAATTCCTAAGTTTTCTATTGGTAGTTCTAATTTTATACTATCAACAATTAACTCTGCCAATTTTTCTGGCTCGTTAAATTCTGGTTTGTAATATGTTAAATACCTCCCTTGAATAACCATAGGTATAAAGAATCCAGGAGTCCAGTATAGATTTGGAGCAATTTCTCCCCAGTTACCAAATGGAATATAGGCGGCAAAGTCGTTGAATTTTTTTCCAACTTTATTAACTCTATCTTTATATTTTTCATTTAATATTCTTGATGCCTTTCTTTTTCCAAATGATAAAATTTTGTAGATTTCATTTTCTTCTCTAACTAAATTGTGTAAAAATTTTACAGCCTGCTCTGCATTATGCTTAGATATTTCTTTAATATCTTCCTCACAACTTTCAATAATTTTTTTATAGTCAAATATTGGTTTTTTTATCTTTAACTCCTCTTCCTTCAATAATCCTACATCTAAAAGTTCAAAAACCCATGCAATTAAATTACCTACTTCAATAGCATCAAATCCCAACTCATCTACAGTTTTTGTAACTTTATCAGTCTCATATAAATCAAAGATCCCTAATAATGTTCCATTTGCTGCATATGGTTCATAATCAACCTTATTTCTGTTTCTATATTTTTTACATAGAACTGGGCAGGGTTCTCCACAGTTAGTCCATTTTTTTGTCTCTATACTTTCTTTGTTGAAAGGTTCAAGATAGTATTTTAATATTTTTTCCAAAATTTTTTTTCTGTCCTCTTTACTAATATATGGCATTCTCCAATTGAATATTGGAACTTTTTCTTTATATAAAAGCCAGTTGTTTCCAAAGGTTCCCCCAGTTTTCGTTTCATCATTATATCTATATTTTTTAGTATGTTCTAATACAACTTTACTCATTGGCTTTTTATAGTAATTTTCAATAATTTCCTTAGCCTTTTCTTTTTTTTCTTTATCTTCCTTTCCATCACCAAAGAATATAATTCCAATGATGTTGTGTGCTCTATATAAAACAGAGCCTCCCCCTCCTCTTGCAGCCCAGTCTTCTGAACCTTCAACAAATTTACTATTTCTAACAGTTTGAGAAAATAAACCTCCCATATTTGTTCTTTTTGCTGCTTCTCCAACAACTACACTCCTCATATTCTTATCTTTATAAAGATCTAATGCATATTCACTAACTTCATAAACTGTCTTTAAATCCTCCTTAACTTCAATAAAATCAATCTTTAATTGTCCTTCATTTTCTATAACTAAAAATGATGGCTTTTCACATCTTCCTATAATACCTACATTGTTTAATCCAGTATTTTTAAACTGGTATCCCGCTCCACCCATTGATGAAAAATAGAACCCATCCCAGAGTGGAGATCTAAAAGAAAATATTAATCTATGCCCACCAATTATTGGCAATCCTCCAATTCCAAAACAAAAGACATTTTTTTCATCATAGACATCATACTTCCATGTCTCAAATTTATTGTGCCAATATAACCCCCACTCTATTGGTAGAATATTTTTCTCTATAATCTCAAACTTTTTTGTTGTTGCATTTATTAGAGCATTTTTCATAATTCTCATGCCTCGCATTTTTGTAATTTTTCATAAATTATTTTTGTAAATAGTATTAATTTATAAATTTTGTTAATTGAAAATGATAAACATAATATTTAAATATGAAACCAAAATACATTTACTTTTAGAAACCTAATTAAAAAAGGTGAAAATCTATGATAAAAAAATTAATACCAATAGGAATATTCCTAATTATTGGAACAGTTCTATGCGGATGTACAGAACAAAATAGTAATCAAAATACTACTCAGGAAAAAATGGTTTTAAAAATATTCCACGCTGGAAGTTTGTCAGTTCCTTTTGAAGAATATGCAAATATGTTCGAAAAAGAACATCCTAATGTAGTTATAGAAAGAGAACCTGCTGGTAGTGTTGCATGTGTAAGAAAAATAATAGATTTAGAAGAAAAGGCAGATGTTTTAGCTGTGGCTGATTATTCATTAATACCCCAAATGTTGATGCCAAAATATTCTAATTGGTATATTATGTTTGCAAGAAATGAGATAGTTTTAGCATACACTGATAAAAGTAAATACAGTAATGAGATAAATTCAACTAATTGGTATAAAATTTTAGAAAAGCCAGATGTTAAATTTGGATTCTCAAATCCTAACGATGATCCATGTGGTTATAGAAGTCAGATAGTTTTAATGTTAGCCTCAATTTATTACAAGAATCCAAAGATTTATGAGTATTTAATTCTAAAAAACACTAATATTAAATTTAAGGAAGAGAATGGAACATACATAATATTAGTTCCTCCAAATATTGAATATAATACTAACAGGATATTAATTAGAAGTAAAGAAACAGATTTATTATCTCCCTTAGAAGTAGGTGCTTGTGATTATATATTTATATACAAAAGTGTTGCAAATCAACACCACTTAAAATATATTGAACTTCCAAAAGAAATAAATCTTGGATACTATGAATATAAAGATATCTACAAAAAGGTTGATGTTAAACTTTTAAGTGAAAACAAAACTATTGTAGGAAAACCAATAGTTTATGGTATAACAGTTCCAACAAACGCTCCACATAAAGAAATGGGTATAGAGTTTGTTAAGTTTATCTTAGAACATCCAGAAGTCTTAGAAAAGAATGGACAGCCAGCAATAACACCAGCAATTGCTAAGGGTAATGTTCCAGAGGAATTGAAAGGTTTAGTTAAAATAGAAAATTAGATAATACTTTCTAAAAATTCTATATCTTTAATAATTGCATCTATTTTTTCTTCTTTTGTTAGTTGATTTTTTCCTAACCTTCTATCATCAATTTCTAAGTTAAACATTCCTTTATAACCATAATCTACAAGTTGCTTTATATATGGAGTAAAGTCAATTTCAGATTTTATTAAAGGATAATGATCTTTTCTATTTACTACTCCTGAAATATGAGTATGGACAATATAATCAAAAACTCTCTCAAAAAATTCTTCAATGTATTCTTTAGCGTGTGCAAAATCTAAGGTCATATATAATAAATTATCATATTTTTTTAAAATCCACTCAACTTCTTCTGGATTCCATCCAATTCTATTAATTCTTTTGGGCATATTTTCTAAACATAATATTATGTTTTTATCAATTGCCACTTCTAATGATTTATCTAAATATTTAAAAAATGCTTCAAATTCTTCATCTGTTGGAGGTCTGTTAGTTGGTCTCTTTCCGGGGTGGAGTGTTATTAACTTACACTTATAAAATTTAGCCAATTCAATACTCCAAAGCGTCTCTTTTATAACTGCCTCTCTAACGTAGGGATTTAAAGAGGATGGATTTAATTCAATGTGTGGATTATGTAATGCCACATCAAACTTAAGAAACTCTCTTCTAAGTTCAGTTATATAATCTAAATCAAATCTATTGTCCCAAAAATCAGGATTTTCTGGAAAAAATTCCATACATTTTACTCCAATTTCTTTAAATATGTCGAAGATCTCAACCATAGGATATTCCCAAAAAAATAAAGTTGAGACACCAATTTTCATATTGCCCACCTAAAAATTTTTAATTATAATAATACAATAATGTAGATAAATGTATAATAATGTATGGTTGAGAATATGGATAAGATGAAAGATAAAGTATTTGGTTGCGTTTTTGGGGCTGTTATTGGAGATGCCTTAGGAATGGCTACTGAAGGATTAAAAAAAGAGGAGATAAAAAAGATTTATGGAATTGTAGATGATTATGTTGAGCCAAAAAATTATTTAGCAGGAAAATGTGAAAAAGGAGAATGGACTGATGATACAGAGCAGGCAATTTTTATTATCAAAAGTTTAAATAAAAATGGTGTTGATATAAAAAAATTTGCAGAATATTTAATAGAATGGGGCAATAAAAATCCTCCTCACATTGGATTAACATCTTTAAAGGCAATTGAAAAATTAAAAAATAACGATTTTTCTGGAATAGATAGTTCAACATGTGGAGCGGCAATGAGAGTATATCCAATCGCTATTTTATATTATGACAATTTAGAGAAATTAAAAAAAGAGGTTATAAAGGTTTCAAAGATAACCCACAATAATAAGGAGGCAATTGCTGGCTCTTTGGCAATTGCGTTTTTTGTAAGTAATGCACTAAAAGATAAAAAAGATTTTAATTTGTTGGATGAATGCTATAATTTTATAAAAGACATTGACGAAGATTTTGCTAAAAGAGTATTAAAGATTAAAAAATTTAATGATATTGATTCACTTTATAACTACTTTGGAACTGGTGTTTTAACGAGAGAAGTAGTTCCCTCAGCTATAGGGACATATCTACTGACAGATAATTTTAAAGAGGGAATGATTAAATGCATAAATGCTGGAGGAGATACTGACAGTTTAGCCTCTATGTATGGAGCAATATCTGGAGCATACTTTGGTTTTAAAAATATCCCAAAAAAATGGATAGATAATTTAAAAAATAAAGAATATATCTATAATTTGGCTGAATATTTATATAATCTTAAATTTGGTTAAAATTTATTTTGTTCTAATTCTTCAATTTTGTCTTTATAGTATAAAGAATAAGCTCTCTTTGAAAAAAGAGACATAAAGAATCCTACAAATCCTGTAACTACATAAGAAATTAAATTAACTATAAGCATTGGCATCGATAAAGTAGATGTTAAATTATATGGTAAAAACATATACTTTATAAAGGCAAAAAATGAATAAATCACCATATCTATTATTAAAATTATTATTGTAATAAAAATTATCAAAATAATATACTTTATTGACATTAATTTAAATATCTTTTTAAACTCAAAAAATCCTAAAAAGCCCTTAACTGAGTAATTAACCTCTGCGAGGGGGGTGTAGAATACATAAACAATAAACAGTGGAATACCTATACCTATAACTAATGAAGCAAACAATAGAATTAATCCATTTCCTATATTGTGATTAATTACATAATATGCCCCAATTATTAGAAGTATAATCAACGGTACTAAGAATATAACCAATAATATAAAAATTCCAACAGCATATAGAAATCCTTTTATTAATAAATCAGTAATATTACTCCACTCTGGCAAAGTATTAGAACCCTCAACGGTTGTTTTCATAACTCTAACATAATAACCATTTACTAAAAATCCTATTATTAAACTTATTAAAAATATTATTAAAGATATTCCCAAAAACATAGTTAATTTTTTTTCAAAATTATAATAACTCATAGACATAGGATTTATTAATAGTACAAATACTACAAAAATAAAAGCGCCTAAAACCCCGGAAATAGCATATAAAAATCCCCCAACCAACCCTTTTTTTATATCAGAAAAAGCATATTTAAATGCTTCGGATATATATTCATCTATCTTTCTCATTATAATCCCCCAAAATTTTAAAATAAGTTATAATTTAAATAATAATTTTTAAATATTTAATATATATTATTTACTATTCTTACTGTTAATCAATATATTTAAGTATATAGATAAAAACTCATATAAAAATTATGTGTGGGAGGGGTATATTTTTCTGTAAATTGTGTTAAATCATTCTAAAAAGGCGCTGGTTATCAGCGATGGGGTGGGGGAGCCCATCACTATCCCACCAGCGCCGAACATAATAATTAACATTTTTAATATATAAAGTTTTCTATCAAAAATACTGAGATTGTCAAGATAAGGATAAGAGGTAGTTATAGATGGAGGCGAAAGAATTAAGCCAGGAGATAATGGTAATAAATTTGGAATTATTAGGGAATCTATTATAGAAGGACTTAGTTTTTCGTTTAAGGAGGGAGAAGAAGCTTTCTACAC
>NZ_JACCLX010000043.1 GCF_024490875.1 Methanocaldococcus sp. | reverse complement strand
GCCACGTGTTACTGAGCCGTGCGCCGGTGCTCCCCGAAGGGAGCCCCATGACTCGCATGGCTTAGTCGGACCCCGATAGCAGTGGCCTCCGGCAGGATCAACCGGAATTAAGTTAGGAGTACGGTCGCAAGAAAGGATAAACCTTTCTTGCGGCTGGTTGCTGTGGGGTTTCACCACCCCAGTCGTGGGCTTGCCTCAGCCCCGACCCTCCCAGATCGGGGACGCATCTCCTATCGCACCTAATACCATAACATCGTCATATGTATCGTTTTTAGGTTCAAAACAATTAGGGAAAAAGACTATATTATAGATAACTAAATATACAATAACAAAATTGGTGGTGATAAATATGTCAGAAATTGAGGCAATTAGTAAAGATAATATAAATATTAAGGTTGGAGATTATGTCGTATATGTAAATACAGGAACTAAAGGAAGAGTTGTAGATATAAGAAAAGATAAAGAAGGAAATATTTGGGTTTTGTTAGATAATAACTTAATGTATAGACCTCATTTATTAAGAGTTATTGAAAAATATAAAATTACTGAAAGAAAAGAAGATATTGAAGATGTTGTGAAAGAAATTGAAAAAGAAGAATTAGAAACTGAAAAATTAAGTGATATGGATTTTGGAGATGCATGTGGTGCAGGATAAAAACATAAAACTGACTTTTTATTATTTTTTATGGTGAGTTAAAATGCTTACAGATTTTGAAGAACTTTCAAGAATAGAAAAAGCAAGAAAAATTATTTTAGATATCTTAAAAAAGGAAGGTAGGGAGGCGTTATATGATTTAAGTGGGTTGTCTGGTGGTTTTTTAATAGAGAAAGAAGATATAAACTTGTTAAATACTTATATTGGTTCTTCTTATTTCTCTGAAAAAGTTAATAAATATGGATTACAACACTTAGGTGGAGATAAAAAAGAGGATAAATGTGTTGCTTTTAATAGAACATCTTCTGCAATTTTAGCAACAATATTAGCATTAAAGCCTAAAAAAGTTGTTCATTATCTGCCAGAACTTCCCGGACATCCCTCAATAGAAAGAAGCTGTAAGATTATTAATGCTGAGTATTGTGAATCATCTAATGTTGATGATATTATAAATAAAATAGACAAAGATTGCTTAGTTGTTATTACTGGCTCTACTATGGATTTAAAAGTTATAAATATTGAAGATTTTAAAAAAGTTGTTAATATTTCTAAAGATAAAGGGGCAATAGTGTTTGTTGATGATGCTTCAGGAGCAAGAGTTAGATTACTATATAATCAACCTCCTGCATTAAAATTGGGTGTAGATTTAGTTGTTACAAGCACAGATAAACTTATGGAGGGTCCAAGAGGAGGATTATTGGCAGGGAGAAAAGATTTAGTAGATAAGATATATATTGAAGGAACAAAATTTGGCTTAGAAGCTCAACCCCCACTAATGGCAGGGATATATAGGGCTTTAAAAAGCTTTAATTTAGAAAGATTAAAAAAAGCATTTGAGAGAAGTAAGAAATTTGATTTATCTAAAATTTTAGCATTAAATGAAGAACTTAAAAAAATTAACAAAAATATTGAAATTATATGCGAAAAAACTCCAACAGGATTTGTAATAAAAAGAGTGCATAAAGATGATAATATAAATATTAAAAAACTTGTGGAAATTGGATTTAACTTATTGGAGAAGTATAGAATTATAACCATTACCGTAGCAGGAATGCCAGGAGCAAGTAAGAGTATAAGGATTGATTTAACATCAAAAGATGCTGATAGAGTCAGTGACGAATATATAATAAACGCAATAGTGGATTCAATAAAATCTTCTTTTTATAAATCCTTATAACTTATGAGTTGAGAATATCTAACAACTTCATCCATAGCTTTTAAAGTCATAGGTATTTCATTCTCTTTCAATAAAACTAATGGATTTATTCCTCCAATTGTTACTATACCACACATATCTTTATTTACATTGATTCCATAGAGTTCGTTATTAGGATCTCCTATTGTATCTATACCATTCCATTTTAATTTATCTAAGACAATCTCTAATTTATCTCTCGCTACTCTATGAACTTCTCTAAAACCTGCTAAAAATGTGGTTTCACAATCAACTCTGTTAAAGAAAACTTCATGTGGATCTAATGATGAACCATCATACCCAATTATATCAATAAATCTCTTTTTATCTTCAACAATCTCTAAAATTCCTCCATATCTTGGAATTACAGGAATTGAATATCTTAAAAATATACCATCTAAAGTTACTGCACATATCGTTTGAATCTTTACTTTATCTTTTTCTTCAACTATTCCCAATCTGTCAGAGATTCCCAAGCCCTTTTTATAACCCTCCTTTAATAAATCTAACGCTTCATCAAGATACTTTTTATCAATATATGATGTATTAACTATAACATCTCCATCTTTCTCATCTACATCATAAGAAACCTTAGCCATTGCATTGAACATTTTAGAAACTACTGTCTTTATTCTAACATTAGACTTTTTATTTACTATCTCTCTTGGGATCTTCTTAAATTTGTGGAGAGATTCTAACCTAACAGTTGACGACATTGGATATATCTCTACATAGTAGTTATTTTCAACAAAAGGAGCTATTGGAGTTAAACCACCAATTAAGGCAACTCCAACCTTATCATCTCCAACATCTAATCCTAAAACATTGTCAGTTCCATAACTAATTACACACTTTAACTCATCCTTTTCTAAGATACTTTTAAATCTCTCTAAGAATTCAACTCCAAATACTCTAAAATTTGCTGGTAGATAACCTTCTCCATTTTCTATAATACCCATAACATCTGTTTTTTTCGTTTCAATAAAAACACTTAAAGGATCTACTGATGTGGAAACATATTTTATAACCTCTTTAAATTCTACTGGCTTTCCATCCTCATACTTAACAATTCCACCACACTCGTGAAGTGGAAATATTCCATTTTGTAATAGTATATTATCAAAATTTAAAGAACATAGAGTAGTAATTTCAGCATATTTCTCTCTATCCATAATACCTACTCTATCCCCAACAGATAGTCCAGATTCATAAACACTTTTTATTATATTCAAAACATCATTAAAATCAGCATATACATGGAATCTATTCACTACAACATATCCAAATCTATAATTTGCAGAGATCATCTTTTCTAATATATTTGAGTAAATACTACCCAATCTATAAAGTATATTTGCCTTTTCCAATTCTTCTAATCCTTTCTCTGTTATAACTCTACCAGCATAGCCAACTTTTTTTGTTAATTTCATACTATCTAATAATTTTAAATGATACCTAACAGCCCTCTCCCCTATTTTATATCCTCTTTTATTAAGTTCTTTGGCTATAATTTTAGCTCCTACAGGCTCTTTTGATTTAGACAAAATATCTAAAATTTCAATTAGTTTTCTATCAAGATCTGCCATTATATCACCATACTAATCCAAGTATCTAAAATAAAAATATCATAAAAATATAAAAATTAAAAAATCTATGAAAAATAAAAAACCACATAATATATGAATCTATAAAATCTTAAGTAATATCTTATTTGTTATCTAACCTTTCTTTTAACAACTCAATAACTTTTTTTGGATCTGCCCTACCTCTTGTTAATCTCATAACCTGACCCATTAAGAAGTTTAAGGCCTCTTTTTTTCCACTTAAATAGTCATTAACCGCCTGAGGATTGTTGTTTATTGCTTCTTCAACTGCCTTAATTAAGGCATCTTCATCTTTAATTACAGTTAATCCAAGTTCTTCAACAATTTCTTTGGGTGTCTTTTTACCTCTATTTATAACCAATAAATCAACTATTTCTTTACCAATTTTTTGAGAAATTGTTCCATCTTTAATTAACTTTATTAATTCAACTATATGCTCTGCCTTAACTCCACTTTCGTATAAATCTACTTTGTGATACTGCAAACTTCTTTTTAACTCATTTCTAATCCAAGTAACTGCTAAATCAACATTTTCTTTATCAACACCCAAAGATTTAACAACTTCTTCAAACATTTCAGCCATATCTAAGTCAGAAACTAAAACTTTGGCATCTTCATCATCAATACCATACTCCTCAACAAACCTCTTTCTCTTAGCCAATGGAGTTTCTGGCATCTCTTCCTCTATCTTCTTAACCCAGTTTTCAGAAATAACTATTGGCTGAATATCAGGATCTGGGATATATCTGTAATCCTCAGCCGTTTCTTTACTTCTCATTGCCTTAGTTATCATCTGACTTTCTAAGAAAGCCCTTGTTTCTCTCTTAACAACTCCCCCTCTCTTAATAATATTTTTTTGTCTAATTATTTCATATTTTAAAACCTTATATACTCCTTTAATTGAGTTAATGTTTTTAACTTCAACCCTATTTCCTTGAACGCCCATGTATTCAATTGATATATTAACATCAGCCCTCATCGTTCCTTCTCCTCTTAAACACCCAAGGTATCTAAATAAAGTCATTAATTGCTTTAAAAACTCTCTCGCTTCTTCTGGACTCTTTATATCTGGCTCTGTAACTATTTCTATTAAGGGAGTACCACTTCTATTGTAATCAACTATTCCCAAACTTGGATTATACTGCCCTGGATCCTCTTCTAAATGAACCTCAGATATTCTAATACCCATAAATTCTCCATTAACTCCTATAGGAGTAGATGTTCTCTGATACCCAGAAGGTAAGTCAGGGTAGTCATAATGCTTTCTCTGGAAGTAAATATCTCTATCAGTTACTATCTCACATCCAAGCATCTTTGCAACCATTATGGCAATTTCAATTGCCCTTTTGTTTGGAGGTAGTGGTTTAGCCCCAGGTAATCCAACACAAGATGGACAAATGTTGGTGTTTGGATCAGCATCTAAGTAATTTGTTGAACAGTTACAGAATAACTTTGACTTTGTATCAATTTGAACGTGTATTTCTAATCCACATTTCATTTTTACATTGTCATCCATTTTTTCACCAACTAAAATTTAACCTTTAGGTTTTAAGACTTTAGGACCTCTTGCCAATGCAGTTAAACCAGTTCTTGCCATTTCTTTAATACCTAATGGTCTAACTAATTCAATAAATGCATTTATCTTATCTTCACTACCAGTTATTTCAACAATCATAGATTCTGGACTTAAATCAACAACATTTCCTCTAAATATACTTGTATATTGAATAACTTGGGATTTAGCACTTTCTGTTGGAGCATATATTTTTATTAAACACAACTCTCTCTGAACTGACTTTTTCTCTTCCAACTCACTAACCTTAATTACATCAATTAACTTATTAAGTTGTTTTACAACCTGCTCTAATATGTTATCATCACCATTAACTACAATAGTTACTCTCGAAATTTGGGGATTTTCAGTAGTTCCAACAGAAATACTTGAAATATTAAATCCTCTTCTTGTAAATAATCCTGAAATTCTTTGCAATACACCAGGCTTATTTAAAACTAATGCAGAAATAACATGCCTATGTTCCATTATATTCACCAAGATGAGTTTATTTAAACAGTAAAATTTAAATATACTAAAATAGATTTATGAATAATGATTATAAAGAATTTTATTTCTGTTTTATTTAGGTTGTTAAATAAGGCATAGGACTATTTTAATCCATATTCTTTTAAAGATATTGGGATAATTTAAAATTACTTAAATAGTTATATATAATTTTTTGGGATGGTGAATATGGTTTTATTAAAGTTTCATGGAGGTTGTCAACAGATAGGAATGAGTTGTGTAGAGATAGAAACACAAGAAAGGAAAATATTGTTAGACTGTGGAATGTCTCCTGATAATAACAGTATTCCCAAAATAGACGACAAATATATAGATGCAGTTATTGTTTCACATGCTCATCTTGACCACTGTGGAGCAATTCCTTTTTACAAATTTAAAAAAATTTATTGCACTCATCCAACAGCAGATTTAATGTACCTCACATGGAAAGATACATTAAATTTAACTAAATCATTTAAAGAAGAAGATATTCAAATTGCTATGGGAAGTATTGAGACTCTAAACTACTATGAAGAAAAAAAGATAGATGATAATATAAAATTCAAATTTTACAATGCAGGACATATATTAGGAAGTGCGTCAATATACTTAGAAGTCGATGGAAAAAAAATTTTATACACTGGGGATATTAATGAAGGTCCTTCAAGAACATTACTTCCAGCAGATACTGACATTGATGATATAGATGTTTTAATTATAGAATCTACATATGGCTCTCCATTAGATATAAAGCCATCAAGAAAAACTTTAGAAAAGATGTTAATCGAAGAAATCTCAGAAACCATAGAAAATCGTGGAAAAGTTATTATTCCAGTATTTGCCATTGGAAGGGCTCAGGAGATACTTTTAATAATAAACAACTATATGAGATGTGGAAAGTTAAAAAATGTTCCTATATATACAGATGGTTCTTTAATTCACGCAACATCTGTTTATTTAAGTTATGCAAATTGGCTAAATCCAAAAATAAAGAATATGATTGAATCTGGAATTAATCCATTTGGAGATATAAAAAAAGCAGATGAAAAATTAGTATTTAATAAAAATGAGCCATGTATAATTGTTTCTACATCAGGAATGGTTCAGGGTGGGCCAATATTAAAATATTTAAGATTATTAAAAGACCCAAAGAATAAGATTATATTAACTGGCTATCAAGCAGAGGGAACTTTGGGTAGAGATTTAGAAGAGGGTGTTAAAGAAATACAGCCATTTAAAAATAAAATTCCTGTAAGAGGAAATGTAGTTAAAATAGAATTTTCAGCACATGGAGATTATAACTCCTTAGTAAGATACATAAAAAAAATTCCTAAACCTGAAAAGGCAATAGTTATGCATGGTGAAAGATATCAATCATTATCATTTGCCATGACTATATGGAAAACTTTAAAGATTCCCACATATGTTCCTGTTAAAGGAACGATTTTACCTATTTAAAATCATCAGATTTTTCAACATTAAGATCTTCAAACTCTTTGAAATAGTTTTTAATAACATTACAAGTTTTTTTAATGATTTCTCTTTCATCAACTATTTCAAGCATAATTTTTGATTCTAAGATTATATATAAGTGCTCGTTACATAATTTAATAGGATATATATAGATATACTTATCTTTTCTTTGAATAATTATTTTTTTAATATCTTTATAAAATTTCTTTGCATACTCAAATATCCCCAAGTCTATAGCTCCAATATCATCAGCATCTTTTAATGTAGAGGCAATAATTAATCCTTCATCATCGACAACAATAATATCTCCAATATCATATGTTAAAGCAATTTCTACTAAATCAAATTCTTTAGAGAATTCTTTATCCCCTGTATCCATATAAGCTTTTAACTCTTTAAGATTTTCAATAACTTCCATCTCAATTAGTTTATAAGTTTTCCTTTTTTCACGTTCTTTGAAAAAATAAAGCCCTATTCCTATAAAAACCCCCAATATAAAGAGAATCAAAAATATTGTTGTAGCTTCCATATTTAGACCTCTTTATATTTTGTATATATTACTCAATATGTAGTGATAATCTTGAAGTATATTTAGATAAATGTTTTTTTATAATATTATCAATTTCAAATTTAATTATTGATGGATCTACATCTTTCTTTATAATCCCTAAAATTTTCTTTCTTTTCACAGTAATGTCCCCATATATATAGTATCTATTATTTTCCCATTTAACATTTATATCTAGATATACATCATCTACTCCATCGATATTTTTAATTTTTTCATAAATTTCTCTTTCTATCCTATTTTTTAGTTCTTTTAATTCTTCATCACTAGGTCTTAATAGATCTTCAAGTATAGATTCAATCCATCCTTCATCAGGTTCAGATATACCTAATTTTTTTAATAGTTCTTCTCTGGAAAGTTCTACATCTTCTTCATAGCTTGTTAATATAGGAGCCTCTTCTTTTTCATATAATTTCACATCAATAACATCTTCTTTTTGTTCTTTTTCAATTTTCATCTCTGGGAATTCATCTAATAAAACAGTTAATTTTTTTTCATCGAATTCATATACATCAATAACTGAATTTTCATCTTTTAATAGTTCTTCTATTTTTTCACATGCATCTTTTCCTAATAAAACCCCATATTTACATTCATAAGCGGCGGCAATTGGCGTATGTCCGTAGTATATTATATATCCAATTTCATAGAAACCATTAACTTTTCTATAAACATTAATTAATTTATATTTTCCATCTTCTAAATATGATTCAAAATCTTTAACATTTGCAGAAATAATCTTGTCAAGAGGTATAGTTAATTTTATTTGTAAATAATTTTCTTTTATTTCTTCTTTCTCTTCTTTTTTACTTTCTTTTTTAGATACTTTATGTTTTTTTACAAATATTTCTGGATATAGCCACTTCATTAAATCTAACTTTTCCTTATCATATCTATATAATTCGATAATTTTATTTTCTTTATTTAAAAGTTCTAAAACCTTGTCTGGTTTTCCAATGCTTTCCTCTAAATGATTATCAGTATAGTAATAACCAACTATTTCTCCGTCTTCTACAAAAATGTAACCTTCATGTAGTTTATTATTTTCTTTTACCATAATAAGAATATACCCTCTATCCAACTCCTTTACTAAATTTTCTAGATTTCCATCAGTTAGTGTTTTTATAAATTCTCCTTCAACAATCTTTATCATAATTTCCCTCAACTCAAAATTTTTGTTAATATTTATTTTATGAGAATTTATATTTATGTCTTCCTAACTCTCTTAAAACTACTAATTAAAATAATATAATTTATCATTTTGAGGATTTTTCATAAATAATTTTAGTAATTAAACCTGCAAAAACTCCTGCTCCAAAACCATTGTCTATATTAACAACTGCCAACCCCGGAGAGCAAGTATGAAGCATAGTTAATAGAGGAGTAATTTTTATTCCATAAGATGTTGATGTAGGAACTCCAATAACTGGAATATCTACTAAAGAAGATACTATTGAGGGAAGAGCCCCTTCCATTCCTGCAATAACGATTATGCAACAAACTTCATTATTAATCATTCTTTTTAATGTTGGGAATAATCTATGGATTCCAGCAATGCCTACATCATAAGATATTATTACCTCAACTCCCATTACTTCTAAGGTTTCTTTAGCCTCTTCAGCTATAGGGATATCAGAAGTTCCAGCGGTTATTACTCCAACCTTACCTATTTTTTTTATAGTATAATTTTTATCTTTTATTATTAATGTTTTAGCCTTTTTATTAATCTTTATGTGATAGTTTTTTAAATCATATTTCTTAATTTCATCACTAAGTTTTTCTATATTATCTATTTTTGTTGCTAATGCGATACCATTTTTTTCAGCAAGTTTTAATACTGCCTCTATTATTTCATTAATTTCTTTGCCTTTTCCATAAACTACTTCTGGAATACCTGTCCTAAACTTTCTATTAACATCTAACTTTAATATATTTTCAATCTCTTCAAAATAGTTAAGTTTTATCTGCTTTTCAACATCTTCCAAACTTATTTTGCCATTTTTAAAATCTAAAAGTAACTGTTTTAAATCTAAACCCATGTTAAATCCCTCAAAATTAAACTCTTTCAACATCTATTCCTTTATTTTTAAAGAATTCCATATATCTTTTTTTATCTTCTCCTCTACAACCTTTCCAATCTATAAGAACCTTATCTACTTCCATTTTATTAACAAGTTGATTTAAGACATCTTCGGAAACTGATGCATACTTTGGAATCAAGTAGCCGAAGTAATATTTATCATACTCTAAGGCAAGTTTTGTAAATTTAGGAGCATAATGTCCTCCACCAAATCCTATGACTTTTAATCTATCTTCATAATCTCTATTTTTTATCATCTCAATAGTTTCTAAAACTGACTTGGCTATAATTTCCCCAGCCTCCTTTAAAATCCATTCTTTTTCACTACTACCTATTTCAACAAATACTGTTGGGGCATTTAAATCAGTAGGTGAGTGATGAACTACTTCAAAAGAGACATCAAATTTAGAGATTTTATTATTTTCATAATATATATTGTAGTTTTTATAGATATTTTTCAATAGAAGTGTGTTTAAAATAGCATCACATGGACAAACTTCTTTAGGATTTCCACCAAAATCATTATTTTCTGTTAAATTTCCTGGAGTATGGACTGTTAGAGATGGCTGATTTGCTTTACTTCTATGCTTTGATAAAAATATGTAGTAATCAGCATCCTCCAAATCTGAACTTTTTAATTCCAACAACTCTTTATCAGTTTCAAAGATATCAAAATACTCTTTTAAATGACTGGCTATGTTTTTACTTGCCAAATCTTTATTTGAAGATATTAATAAAAATTTCATAGTTATCCCTCTCTTATATGTCCCAATATATGCCCAGTTTCTTCTTTTATTATTTTTAATGCAGTTTTACAAGCATTTACTGAACCAGGAAGTGCATATATAATTTTTCCTTTATAAATTCCAGCCATCGCTCTTGATAGCATAGATGAAAATCCTACTTCTTCATAACTTAACTTTTGAAATAAAAATTTAAAGCCATCAATTTCTTTTTCTATAATTTCTTTTAGAGCATCAACAGTAACATCTCTCTTCGCTATTCCAGTTCCACCAGTTAAAACGATACAATCTACATCAAAAGATTCAATAATATGTTCAATTATTCCCTTAATCATATTTTTATTGTCTGGGATTATAGTGTATATTTCAGCGTTTAACTCTTTTTTTAATAAATTTCCAGATTCGTCATTTACATCTTTGCCCATAATTAAATTATTATATCTACTATCACTTACTGTAATCACAGCATATTTTATATTTTCAATTCTTTTATGCATAGTTTCACCATACTATTAATAAATTATGCAAATATATAAATATAATGAGGTATAAAAATATAGCAAAAACATATAAATAATATATGAAAAAATTAAAAAGAAATAAAATATTTTCTTATTTTTTTAATGCCAATTTAATATCTTCGACTTTAACGGTTTTTCTCTTAGCATGCTTAGCTAAATCAACTGCCTCTCTTGCGATTTCTAAAGCAATTTCTTCAACTGCCTCAGCCAAGTATTCTGCAGCAGCTCTACTTACTCTCTCTGCTCCTGCCTTCTTCAATATTCTTTCAAATGGTGCTACTGGTAACTCTCCCATTATATCACCTCAAAATTTTATAAGAGTTTTTATTAAATTTGCAGTATTTAAAATTTTCGGTTTATGGCGGTTATATGAAGAGGGATGACATCATAACACTCCTTTAGAGATTTTACAAATTATTTAAATAATCTAATTCTTTAAGAATTTAGATATGTTTATATAAGTTTAACATTCTCTTTAATTTTTTTAATTTCTTCTATTTTAGCAATAGTTTTTGGATGCTTTGGGAGATAAGGACATTTTATTTCTTTTTCAGTTGATATTTCATAAGTTCCAATATCTTTGGCAATTTTTACAATATCATCTTTATCAAAACCAATTAAAGGTCTCAAAGTTAAATAATTTATTACATCATCAATAACTTTAAGGTTTTTTAATGTTTGTGAAGCTACTTGTCCTAAATTATCTCCAGTAACTATAGCATCGCAATTTAGGTATTTAGCATACTTTTCTGCAATTTTTAGCATCTTTCTTTTACAAAATATACATGTATAGTTTTCTTTTTTAATGCTCTTTAACTTTTCTACTATATCTTCAATGTCTTTTTTGTAGTCATAGACAACAAATTCTAATTGAGTGTCGTAATCACTTAAAACTTCAACAATTTTTCTAACTTTGTTTAAAGATTCTTCATTCATTTTCAAGTGTAATAATACTACATTACAACCTCTTCTAATCATCATAAATGCCGCTACTGGACTGTCTATACCATCAGAGATTAAACATAAAACTTTTCCTTGACTACCTACTGGCAATCCTCCAATTCCTTCATACTTTTCTGTAAATAAATAGGCGTTATCTTTTAAAATCTCAATTCCTAAAACAATGTCTGGATTACTCAAATCTACATCCAATCCAAGTTTTTCAACTATTGCCTCTCCAACTATTCTATTAACTTCTGGAGATGTGTATGGAAAACTTTTGTTACTTCTCTTAGTTTTAACAGCAAAGGTTATTTTTTCTTTATTAATCTCTTTTAATTTCTTCCTTATTATTTGAACTGCATAATTAACAATTTCGTTAATGTCTAAAGGACACACATAAACAGGGCTATATGAAACAATGCCCGGAACTTTTTTTAATAATTTTATTGCTAATTCCTCCTTACCTTTTGTATTTACTTTAACTAACAACCTCCAATGCAGTATTTTAACATCCACATCAATTTCATACTTTCTAAATAATTTTATAATGTTTTTTCTTAAAATTTCTATCAAATTTTTTCTTATAACTTCAGATTTTAATCCAATCTCCCCATATCTAACTAAGATTTCCATAATTTCACCTAAAATTAAGCCCTCTCATCTTTTGCATATGCAATTATTCCATTAATTATAGAAACTGCCACAGGAGTTCCTCCTTTTGGGCCTATAGTTGTTATATTTGGAATATCTATCTTTCTAAGATTTTCCTTGGATTCTGACGCTTGGACAAAGCCAACAGGAACGCCAATAACTAATTTTGGCTTTATATTTTCCTCTTTAATTAATCTTATTACTTCAAATAGTGCAGTTGGAGAATTTCCTATAACAACAATTCCTCCATTTATTAAATCTTTAGCAAACCTCATTGATGCCATAGCCCTTGTAATTCCTTCTTTTTTAGCAACATCATAAACTTTTGGATGATCTATATAGCAATGAACATTATCATACCTTATTCCTACTTTAATCATATTCACATCAGTAACTATTGGAGTTTTATTTTTTATTGCTTTAATTCCACTCTCTATTGGATTATTTTTAAAAACTAAAAGTTTTGCGTATTCTGGGTCAGCAGTAGCATGAACTACTCTTTCAATAATTCCTAATTCTTTCTCATTAAATTGGTTTATTTTATCTCCTAAAACTTCTTTTATTTTTTTTCTAACGATTTCTCTTGATTTGTTAGCAATGTTTAAGCCATCTTTTGATATTGCCCCCATAAAATCCACAATAACCACCATTAAAATGTAAAAAAAATAGATTGAAAATAAAATAATGAAAAAATTTATTTAATATTCTTTATTTCTTAAAGTTTTTATAACATTATCTACAATTTCTGGAGCTAATCCAATATATGTTTTTGGATCCATCAATTTTTCTATTTCTTCTTTTGCTAAATACTTCATAACTTCATCATCTTCCAATAAAACATCTTTTAAATGTCTATCTTCTTCATACGCCTTCATCGCACATCTTCTAACGACTTCATGAGCTGTCTGCCTTCCCATTCCCCTCTTAGCTAACTCAATCATTATTCTTTCAGCCATTATTAGCCCTTTTGTTAATTCCAAGTTTTTCTCAACATTTTTAATATTAACTTTTAGTTTTTTAATTCCTTTAATTGCCAATGTTAAAATATGATCTGTCAAAACACAAACCTCTGCAAATATGCATCTCTCTGCTGATGAATTTGTTAAATCTCTCTCTTCCCATAAAGGAATATTGTCCATTTCTGCAATACATAAGGATTTTATAACCCTTGATAAACCACAAATTTGTTCAAAAGTTATTGGATTTCTTTTATGTGGCATTGTTGATGAACCTGTCTGCTTTGTAGGATCGAACTCTTCCTCTAATTCTCCTATCTCTGTCCTTTGCATGTTTCTAACTGTAACTCCAATTTTATTTAAAGTCTGAGCAATTAAAGCTAATAAAAATACAAATTCAGCATGTCTATCTCTCTGTATAACCTGATTTGAAATTAATACAGGAGTTAATCCTAAAATTTCTGCAACTCTCTTATGGACTTCTAAACCTTTCTCTCCCATTGCAGCCATTGTTCCTACTGCCCCAGTTATCATAGAGACACAGATTCTTTTCTTAGCATCATTTAATCTCTCCAAGTGTCTGTCGATCTCAGCAGCCCATAAAGCAAATCTCATTCCATAAGTTGTTGGAATTGCATGCTGTCCGTGAGTTCTACCAACGCAAACAGTATATTTATGCTCTTCTGCCTTATTTAACAAAATATCTCTTAACTCCTTTAACTTTTTCTCTATAATTTCAATTGATTCTTTTATTAGTAAAGAATTGGCAGTATCTACGATATCATTTGATGTAGCTCCAAAGTGTATATATTCCCCAGCATTACCTTCACAAACTTCTGCCAATGCTCTAATCATCGCTACAACATCGTGCTTTGTTTCTTTTTCAATTTCTTTAACTCTTTCTAACTTTACATATTTTGTAGATGCCTTTCTATTTATTTCCTCTGCCGCTTCCTTAGGAATTAAACCAAGTTCTGCTTGAGCCTTTGCTAATGCTGCCTCAACCTTTAACATTTTTTCTAATTTGTTTTCTTCTTCCCAAACTCTTCTCATTTCTGGAGTACCATATCTATAATCAATTGGATGAACAGCCATTTTTTCACCAATTACCATTTATTTTAAAATTTAAAAAAGTAAATCTAATAAAATTTCAAGTATTTAAATCCATCTCCATGTTCAAAAGAGTAATGTATTTCACTAAATTCTTTAGCAAATTCAATAACATCCTCTTTAACTTTTTCAGGTTTTTCTTTATCAATTGCAATTCTTTTCATAAATTCAGCAATTATTTCCATATCTTTTTCTTTCATACCTAATCTTGTGCATTCTTGAGTTCCTAATCTAATACCGCTTGGATTTTCAGAATTATTAACATCATCCCAAGGCAATAAGTTTTTATTTAAGATAATATTTGCCTCTTCATACATCTTAGCTAAATCACTTGCTGAAAATTCAATATCAGGAGAACTTTCAATATCAATTACTACCTGATGACTTTCTGTAAATCCTTTATATTCACATAAAACATTAAATCCTCTTTCATACAAAGCCTGAGCTAATGCTTTTGCATTTTTAATTACTTGTTTAGCATAATCTTCTCCAAACTCCAACATTTCTGCCAATGCAATGGCTAAACCAGCTTTATGATGCAAGTGGTGGTTACTAACGACCCCTGGAAATACATGAGTATCTATTTTATTAGCATTTTCTTTTTTAGTTAATATAATTCCTCCTTGTGGGCCAAAAAATGTTTTATGAGTACTTCCCATTAAATAATCCGCTCCTTCTCTTAATGGGTCTTGGAATTGTTTTCCTGCTATCAAACCAAGAACATGAGCCCCATCATAGGCTATTTTAGCTCCTACTTCTTGAGCAGCTTCATAAGCGTCAGATACTGGATGCGGAAACAAAAATAAAGAGCCACCAAATAAAATAAGTTTTGGTTTTTCTTCCAATATTTTCCTAATCATTGCGTCAGGATCAATATTCATCTCTTCAGGATCAAATGGATGATTAACCACTTTTAATCCTCTAATTCCTGCGGCACTAACTTTCCAATGACTTATATGTCCACCATCTGGAACGTTTAAAGCCATTAACTTATCCCCAGGTTTTGTTTCAGCAAAAAATACTGCTAAATTAGCGACAACTCCACTTGTTGGTTGAACATTTGCGTGTTCTGCTTTAAATAACTCCTTAGACAATTCTATACAGATTGTTTCAACTTCATCTATATATTTACATCCTTGATATAATCTTTTACCAGGCAATCCTTCAGCATATCTATGCATAAAATCAGTAGCACATGCTTCTCTAACAGCTAAACTTGTTATGTTTTCACTTGCAATTAACTTTATGCACTCTCTCATCCACTCATGCTGTTTCATAGAAATTTCTCTAATTAATTTTGGAATATCCAAATATTTCATTATTATCCCTCTTTAATGTCTTTATCTTAAACAAAGTAATACATTAAAATGATAATTTTATAAAAGTATCTTCAAACCTATAAAAGTTTTTGGTGTTATATATGGTAAAAATATGTGTTATTGAAGGGGATGGAATAGGAAAAGAGGTTATTCCAGAGGCGGTAAAAATATTAAAAGAACTTGGAGATTTTGAAATAATAAAAGGAGAGGCGGGATTAGAATGTTTAAAGAAATATAATAATGCCTTACCAGAAGACACTATAAAAAAGGCTAAAGAAGCGGATGTTATTTTATTTGGTGCTATAACTTCCCCAAAACCAGGAACAGTTAAAAATTACAGAAGTCCCATTATAACTTTAAGGAAATTATTTAATTTATATGCAAATGTTAGACCAATAAACAACTTTGGATTAGGACATATAATAGGAAAAATTGCAGATTATGAATTTTTAAATATTAAAAATATTGATATAGTAATTATAAGAGAGAATACAGAAGATTTATATGTAGGTAGAGAAAAATTGGATAAAGATACAGCCATTGCTGAGAGAGTTATAACAAAAAAAGGCTGTGAAAGAATAATAAAATTTGCATTTGAGTATGCAGTAAAAAATAATAGAAAAAAAGTGTCGTGTATACATAAGGCAAATGTTTTAAGAATTACTGATGGTTTATTTTTAGAGGTTTTCAATACTATAAAAAAGACTTATGAGAATATAATAGAAGCAGATGATTATTTAGTCGATGCAACATCTATGTATTTAATAAAGAATCCCAATATGTTCGATGTTATTGTAACAACTAATATGTTTGGAGATATTTTATCAGATGAGGCTTCAGCATTAATTGGAGGTTTAGGATTGGCACCATCAGCAAACATTGGAGATAATAAGGCCTTATTTGAGCCAGTTCATGGTTCTGCTCCAGACATATCTGGGAAAGGAATAGCAAATCCTATGGCCGCTATATTAAGTGTTGCAATGCTTTTTGACTACATTGGTGAAAAAGAGAAAGGAGATATTATTAGAGAGGCAGTAAAATATTGTTTAATGAATAAAAAGGTTACTCCTGATTTGGGTGGATGTTTAAAAACAAAAGATGTAGGAGACGAAATTTTAAAATATATTAGGAACAAAATTAGGGGATATTAATGAAAATAAAAATTACAAAATCTCATATAGCCCTTTTTATTAGCATCCTTTTTATATTTGCAATTCTCTATTATATAGGAATAAACAAAATTATTAAAATCTTATTGAAAGTTAATCCTATATATATAATATTAGCCATTATTTTGCAGTTGATAGTTACTTTTATCCTTGCTGTTAGATGGAGATTTATTACAAAAATTTTAGGATATAGATCCTCATTAAAGAATATTTTTTTATTGATTCTTATGGGAACTTTTATTAACAATATTACTCCATCAATGAAAAGTGGTGGAGAAGCATTTAGAGCCTACTACTTATCAAAACTCGAAAATATTCCAAAAGGTTTGGCTTTTTCAACAGTTGTAGTGGAGAGAGTTTTAGATTCAGCAATATTTTTGTTTTTTACATTATTCGTAATAGGATACTTTATTATTAATGGGTTTAGATATATTGTATATTTAATACTATCGTGGGCTTTTTTATTCTTACTAACATCTATGATTATCTATTTAATATCTAATAAAAAACTTTTAATTACAGTTGTAATAAAAATATCAGAAATTATATGCAAATATACTTCATACAACCATAATAAAGAAATTATCTTAAAATCAATTGATGAATTTTATAATAGTTTAAAATTTTTAAAAAATAAAAGAGGCAAAGAAGTATATATTGTTATTTTACTATCAATTCTTTGGTATGCAGTAGATATTATAAAATTATGGATTTTATTTTTATCAATCCCCTATATTGTCTCTATTTTGAGTGTTGCAACTGTATATCTCTTAACTTTATTGTCAGGAGTTTTATCTGTAACTCCCAGCGGTTTTGGAACTGCAGATACTGTAATGATTATTTCCTTTACAGTTTTTAATATCCCTCCATCAGTGGCAGCAGTAGTTACAATATTAGATAGATTAATATCATACATATTCCCAACAATTCTTGGTTATATTGCTATAATTATTATAAAAAAGAAATTAAATCTTAAAGATCACTATAATTAAATTTTAAATCCTATATTCATAAAGTTTAAATAAAAAATTTTAAATAGTATTACTAATATTATGTATGATGTTAAGAGACATTAGTAATAATAAATTATAAACAAAAAGGTGGTAATATGCACATACCAGATGGATATTTAGGACCAATAACCTGTGCATTTTTTTATCTTATAATGCTATATTTCTGGTATAAAGGAATAAAAGCATTGAAAACTTTACATCCAAAGCAAATACCACTGTTAGGGATATTAACGGCATTTTCATTTTTAGTAATGATGTACAACCTTCCAGTTCCAGATGGGACAACAGCCCACATGGTTGGAGGGACATTAATAGCTATATTAATGGACAATCCATGGGTAGCAACAATAGCAATATCCATTGTATTGTTTATCCAGGCAATTTTCTTTGGAGATGGAGGAATTACTACATTAGGAGCTAATTGTTTTAACATGGGAGTAGTTTTACCATTTGTTGGTTATTATACTTACAAATTTTTAAGAAATAAGGTTGGAGATGTTATAGCAAGTGGTATTGGAGCCTATGTTGGAATAGTAGCAGCAGCAATAGTTGCTGGCTTTGAATTTGGACTACAACCTTATATAGAGCCCGGTTACTGTCCATATCCATTTACTGTATCAGTTCCTGCAATGGCATTTGCACACTTAACAACTGCTGGACCAGCAGCGGCTGTTGTAACAGCAATAGTTGTATGGTATGTTAAAAAGGCAAGACCTGATTTGTTCGAATTAACGAAGAGATCTATGGAGGTGAGTTAATTGATAGACTTTAAAGATCCATTAGTTAAAAAATTTTTGTATTTAATTATTGCAATGATTATATTATGTCCTCTTGGAATTCTCTTAGTATGGAACTATGGAGATGCTTGGGGGGAATGGGATGTCAATGATGTAGCAGAAAAAGTTCATGCAAACATTCAAGGTATGGAGGAGCTATCTGGCATTTGGAGTTATGCAATCCTACCAGATTATGACATTCCTGGATGGGATGATCCTGTTAGAGCATCGATAGGTTATATAATATCAGCAATTGTTGGAGTTGCCTTATGCTTAGGAGCGTTCTATGGACTAACAAAGATTGTATATTCAAATCGTACTTAATATTTACATTTTATTTTATTATTTTTAAACTTTACTTTTACTCTTTATATTAAATATTTAAATTTTAGATTTTTGTTTATCTCATATTTAATAAATAATGGTGAATTCTGTGAAGTTAATAAATAAAACAGTTGAGCACGTAATAAAATATATTAGTGAGGCAGTTTTTTCAGAAAAATTTGCAAGGAATAAGGATGGTTTTTTGCAAAAATTAGATCCAAGAATAAAGATAATTGGATTAATTATATTGGTTATAACAACGGTTTCAATTAAGCATATTGAAGTTTTGATATTTTTATATCTTTTATCCCTAATTTTTTGTATTCTATCAAGGATTCCATTACTTTACTATATAAAAAGAGTTTGGCTATTTATTCCTCTATTTACAGGAATAATTGTATTTCCTGTAATATTCTTAACTCCTGGGCATCCAATTTATGTAATTCTAAAAAAACCTTATTATATTGCTATTACTTATGAAGGAATAAAATATGCTATATTATTTACTCTTAGAGTGGCAACAGCAATATCTTACACTGTCTTAATAACCTTAACTACGAGATGGGACGAGATAATGAAGGCACTTAATAGTTTAGGAGTTCCAGATATTGTAATAACGATAATGACACTCGCATATAGATATATATTTTTATTATTAAACAATGTCTTAGAGATGATGTATTCAAAAAAATCAAGATTGTGTAGGAATTTAAAGCTAAAAGAAAGTTGGATTATTGCTGGTAAAAGTATGGGAGCACTCTTTATAAAAACTCAGAGAATGGGTGAAGATATTTATTATGCAATGCTTTCAAGAGGCTACTTAAACGAACCAAGGATTTTTACAAATTTTAAAGTTAAATATTATGACATAATCTTCTTATGTTTTATAGTATTAATATCATCTATTTCATTAGGTTATGATAGGTTGATACTATGAAACCTTTGTATGAATTAAAGAACGTATATTATCAATATCCAGATGGAACTATTGCATTGGACAATATAAATATGAAAATTTATGAAGGAGAGGTAGTAGCAATTATAGGCCCTAACGGAGCTGGAAAAACAACACTTTTAAAAATATTAGATGCTTTAGAGTTTCCAAAAAAAGGAGAGGTATATTTTGAAGGAAAAAAATTAGAGGAAAGATTATTAAATGATATAGAGTTTATGAAATACTTTAGAAAAAAAGTAGGATTTATATTCCAAGATCCAGATACTATGCTGTTCAGTCCAACAGTTTGGGATGATGTGGCTTTTGCTCCTCTACACCTTTATGATAAAGATACAGCTATAAAAGTTACTGAAAAAGTTATAAATGAAATGAATTTAAACCATATAAAAGATAAGCATCCTTACAATATCAGTGGTGGCGAAAAAAAGAAATCATCAATTGCGGCAGTTTTATCAATAACTCCAGATGTTATACTTATGGATGAACCTACATCATACTTAGATCCAAAAAGTAGAAATTACATAATAAACTTAATTAAAGATTTAAAAAGTAAGAATAAAACCATTGTATTTGTAAGTCATGATCCAAATCTTATAACGCTCGCTGATAGATGTTATATTCTAAATAAAAAAATTATTGCTGAAGGAACTCCAAAGGAAATATTTAGTAATGTAGAAATCTTAGAAAAAAATAATTTAGATGTTCCTGAGGTAACTAAATTATTTAAACTTCTGTTAGATGATAAAGATTTAATAAGTAAAATAAATATTGATAACTTACCAATAACAGTTGATGAGGCATATAATATATTAAGAGATTTATTAATAAAAAACTAAATGAGGTTTTTTTATGGATATTATAGGGCTTTTAAAAAGTTATGGAATTAATATAGAAAATTTAATAGATGCTGGGATTTCTTTATATGTTGGAGATACTAAGGAAATAGATAAGGTTAAAGAAAAACTTAAAATAATCATATTAAAAGAATTAAATAATCCTAATGTTTCCACTTTGTTAATTGCGGCTATATTGTTAGATAAAGAAGGAAAAAATAATAATTTGCCATTTAATTATAGTGAAGATCCTAACTATGTATATGTTGATGAAGTTCTTGGTTTAGCAATAGCAAATGAGATTGCTGGAACTAAGGCAATATTTAATTTTAGATTTTACGATGCTAAAAAACCGGGAATTATTGGAGAGTTGGATAAAAAAGGATATATGTTTTTAGATGATGCAATTGCTGGATTGTTGGCTGGCTGTATGAGTAAAGTTTTTGAGTAAATAATTCTTATTTTGCCGCAGAGACAATTTTAATAATGTCGTTATGTTTTAATTCATAATCAGCCCCTATTCTAATTTTTCTCTTTGCGTCTATTGCATAAATAAATTTATCTCCTAATTCTGTGTGAATTTTATATGCCAAATCTTTTGCAGTAGTTCCTTTTTTAACTAAAAAAGCATCTGGTAATACATTTCCTTCTTTATCTGTAAATTTATTTTCATCTTCTACTGGATACACAACTATCATATTTAATAAATCGAAGTATGCTCTATTTATACACTCTTGAACCCCAGTACTACCATATTTTTTGAGGAAATCTTTTATATAATCAAATGCTTTTCTCATCTGTTCATTTACTTTACTCTCATCAACTATTTCAAAGTCATTTCCTTTTCTTTTGATTATCCCAGATTTTTCAGCCCTTTTTAGAGCCAACTCTATTTCCGCAGATGTTGGAATAACTATATAATCTTTAAATTCTTTTCTTAATCTTTCAATATTTTTCTCAGCATCTGGATGATCTGCTTTATTTGCTGCTATAATCATTGGTTTAGATATTTTTCTCAATTTTTTAGCCAAATTTAGTAAATCCTCATTGCTCCATTTAATTGGACTTTCATCCATATCTCTTATGGCAATTTTTATATCTTCCTCACTAATATTTAATCCACTTAATTGTTCTTTCAAAACTTTAACTATATTTTTCTCTTGCTGAGCCTTTCTTGCCAATTTATCCCAATTTTTAGTTAAAATACCATAAATCCACATGTCTATCTCATTTATTAAAAATTTCACATCTTCAACTGGATCATAATCTTCGGTAGGATTTCCCTCAGCATCTGTTTTTCCAGAGGCATCAACTACTAAAATAAACGCATCTGCTTGCCTCAAATCATCTAAAAACTTATTACCCATTCCTCTACCTTCATGAGCTCCCGGAACCAAACCTGCAACATCTATAACTTCAACAGGAATGTATCTAATTCCATCTATACATTTTGAGTTTCTTGGATTACATTTTACTCCCAACTCTTTGCAAGGACATTCAGATGTCACATAACCGATTCCTTTATTTGGATGTATTGTTGTAAATGGATAATTTCCAATTTCAGCAGGTTTTTCTGTTAATGCATTAAACATTGTTGATTTTCCTACATTTGGTTTTCCAACTAAACCTATTATTGCCAAAATCTCACCACCAATAATTTTTATCAAAATAATTTTTTTATAATGTAAAATATTTATATGGAATTATTATAAAGTAGAGTTATTAATAATATTTAATGGTGAAATTATGCCTTCTCAAAAGATTCAAGAAATACTTAATGAGTTAGATAGTTTAATGAATAAAGAAAGAAAATACATTGAATTAGTGGCTACTGTAGAATATTTATTAAACTTAGTTGAGCCTTCAAAAAGAGAAAAACTTAAAGAGGCTTTATACGATGCTGAGTCAATTGAAGATGTGTATGAATTAATAAAAGCAATAAAATTATTACTTGGATTACAGGGAGCAAGAAAATATGTTTTATCTTCTTCTGAATAATTTTTTATTTTGAAATACTTAGCAGTATTATTCCAACTAATATAAGGAAAACACCAATCATTTGAGTTGTTGTTAATGACTCTTTTAAAAATAATATTGATAAAATTATAGTGATAGCAGGACCTATGGAAGATATAGGGACGACAATACTTGCTTTTCCTTTGTATAAGGCGTAATATAAAATTAATGAGCCGATAACTACTAAAATTGCAGATATTATAGCATACATAATAATTTTTTGATCTGTTATCATAACCTTGTATTTAATTATTATAAAAATTGACAAAATAATTCCTACTATATTTACCACAATCCACTGGAATAGAGGATTTTTTTCACAAACAATTTTTGCAAAAAATGTTCCAACACCATAAAATATCGCTACTAAAAGTCCTAAAATTACGGCTATATCCATACTATCCCAAAAAATTTTATTTAAAATTACTATAAATTCTTAACAAACTCTTTTAAAAATTCTCTAAATTCTGGAAGTTTCTCAGAGCCAATCTCTACATTTGCCTTTAACCAACCTAACACATCTCCAATATCATATCTTTTACACTTAATCTCTACCCCTAAAATTTCTTCCTCTTTTAAAAGTAGATTTAAAGCATCAGTAATTTGTATTTCTCCACCCTTTCCAGGAGGAGTTTGTCTTATCTTTTCAAATATCTTTGGTGATAGTAAATAGGCTCCAGTTATAATTAAATTTGAAGGAGCCTCTTCTACATTTGGCTTTTCAACCATGTTTTTTATTTTGTAAATTCCCTCATCAATTTCTTCACCTTCGATAACCCCATACTTATAAACTTCTTCCATAGGAACTCTTTCTAACGCGATAACTGAGCATCCATATTTCTCATGAACTTTTATTAAATCCTTTACAATATTTTCTGAGTAAATTGTATCTCCAACCATTGCTATGAAGTATTCATCTCCAACAAACTCTTTTCCATATAAAATAGCATCTCCTAAACCTTTTTGCTCTTTCTGTCTTATATAGAATATGTTTCCTAAATTGTCAATTTCTTTAATGGCCTTTAAAAGATCATATTTATTAGAATTTTTTAATTTGCACTCTAACTCATAATTTATATCAAAATGATTTTCTATTGCCTGTTTTCCTTTCCCTGTAACAAATAAAATATTTTTTATTCCTGCCTCAACTAAATCTTCAACAACATACTGAACGATAGGCTTATTAACTACTGGTAGCATTTCTTTTGGTTGTGCTTTGGTTATTGGCAACAATCTAGTTCCAAATCCTGCAACTGGTATTACCGCTTTCTTTATCATCATGTATCCCCTAAATAGATTGTGAATTTAAAAATTTTATACTATATAATTATTAATTTTACTTTGAGAATATAAATAAATTTGGTGATGTATGAATGAGATTGTCAAGATAAAGATAGGAGGAAGTTATAGATGGAGGCGAAAGAATTAAGCCAGGAGATAATGGTAATAAATTTGGAATTATTAGGGAATCTATTATAGAAAGATTTAGTTTTTCGTTTAAGGAGAGAGAAGAAACTTTCTACACAATTTC
>NZ_JACCLX010000042.1 GCF_024490875.1 Methanocaldococcus sp. | reverse complement strand
GAAAATTGAAGATAAAAACAATTAAATAAAATCTCCAAAAAATCTCAATAATTTAATAAAATTAAATATTCAAATTAATCAAAACAGGTGACCCTTCGAAATTTGATAAAAATTTTTAAAATTAAAAAATAATAAATTAAAACCCTCTAAATCAAAAAATAAAAATTTTTAGCGAGGGAAGATTAATTGTAAATTTAACGAGTAATACTGACTCCCGAGAAAATCTTGATTTGAATATTACTAAATCATATAAATATCGAAAAAATATTATAATAATATGAAAAATATTAAAATTGTAATATTATTATAATAAAAAATAGAAAATTTTTATTATAAAATATTATCAAGTCCCGAGGTATTGTAATAATTTTTTTAATTCCTTCATTTTTGGAGGAAGTTTTTTCCATCTCCAAAATCCTCTTAATATTTCATCTTCACTGTATCCAAATCTTTTTAAAACTTCCACCCATTTATTGAACAATTCAGGATACAACTCTTTTACTCTCAAAAACTCACTGTTTAAAGCAGATGGACACATAAAACAGCCAATTCTTTCAAAACCTTTGTCATAGAGTTCATTATACATTACATCATTTAAATATATCCAACTCCATACATCGGTTCCTTTCCAGTCCAATATTGGGAAGATATTTATCTGATTCTCTATAAAACTACTTTTTCTTTCATACTCTAATTTACTCCTTGTAAAACTCTCATACTTCCTTGAACCGTCAATTGTATATACTTTTTTATACTTCTTTAAATATTCCTTCAACGGCTCTAACTTGCAAATACTGTTACACCATCTATAATCTTTTGTTGGAATGCCAAATTTTCCTAAGTATTCCCAAAAATCTTTACCCCTTAAAATAACTAAATTTATATCATATTCTTTAGCAAATTTTTTAACAAATTTAATAGTTTCTTTAAATTCTAAACCAGTATCTATAAATATCACTTCTAAATCGTCTATAACTTTATTTGCCAATAATGTAGAAACAGATGAATCTTTTCCTCCACTAAATGAAGCATTTATTACATATCCTTTATCTTTACATTTTTTGTAATATTTTTCTATTATATTTAGAGATTTTTTCTCTAATTTTTTAATTCTGTCATAATTCTTCCTCAAATATTCCTCAATCTTTTCAAATTTAATCTCTTTTTTTAAAGTTAAGTCTTTAATCTTTATAGTTTCTCCTTTTTTAATTCCAACACCAACATAGTTTCCTATTTCTACGCCAACATACTCATTCTCGTTAATATCTTTAAGTTCTTCTGGATTTACAATTAAATTTATAGGAACTTTTTTACCTTTCAATTTTCTTTTTGTAGGTTTTAGTTTAATCTTTGGCTCTTCTATTAGATAATAAGATGCATAAGGGTGGAACTTCCAATCCAAATCAATTAAATCGAACTCTAAAATACCTATACACTCTCCACCAATAAAAACTTTTTTTCTATAATCCAAACCTCCAATTTTTTTAAGTATTATTGCTAAATCATAGTTAAAATTTTTATTCAATAGTTTGTTTAAAATGTCTATTTCAAACTTAGAGGTAAATTTATCATCCATTTATATCACCAAAATATTTAAATTTAAGGAATATTATTTTACTATATAAAATAAAAAATAATGTGATCGGTATGTTAATAAATGAGATAAAAACATATTTATTGATGGCACTTCTCATAGGTTTAATTTACGCAATATGTCTTATGTTACATATACATCCAATATTTGCTATACTCATCGCTTTGATTCCTAACATTATTGCATACTATTATAGTGATAAATTTGTGTTAATGAGTTACAATGCGAGAATTTTAGATGAGCACGAGATGCCTTGGCTACATCAGATGGTTGAAAGAGTGGCGAGAAAGGCAGGATTACCTAAACCAAAAGTTGCTATTGTTCCTACAATGACTCCCAATGCATTTGCTACTGGTAGAAATCCAAAAAATGCAGTTGTTGCTGTTACTGAAGGAATTTTACAACTATTGTCTCCAGAAGAACTGGAAGGTGTTATTGGACACGAAATAGCACATATTAAACATAGAGATATTTTAATATCTACCATAGTGGCTACATTGGCTGGGGCTATCATATATATTGCAGAGTGGATGCTATACTGGGGTGGTTTATTCTTCGCATCAGAGAGTGAAGATACCAATCCATTAGAATTTATTGGACTAATTTTATTGTTGATATTAGCACCAATTGCGGCAACATTAATACAGTTTGCAATTTCGAGACAGAGAGAGTTTTACGCTGATGAAGAAGGGGCTAAATTGACTCATCCTTTATGGTTGGCTAATGCATTATCTAAGTTGGAAGAAGGAGTTCAGAAGTATCCATTAGAAAAGGGAAATCCAGCAACTTCTCACTTATTTATTGTAAATCCATTTAGATCAGATTTTATAATGAAACTATTCTCAACTCATCCTCCAACTGAGGAGAGAATCAGAAGATTGATAGAATTGAGTAAAAAACTTCATAAATATTAACAAATAAAAAAAGGTGGCAGTTTGGAAAATTATTTAAGGGTTATAACTGTAAATGAATTAAAAAAATACATTAGAAATAATGAGGAGGATAAAATAGATGAGGTAGATATAGTTACAACTGCAACTTGTGGAATAATGTCAGGAACTATGGGAGTTTTTCACATCCCTTTTAATGAGATTTTTAAAAAAGCAGATGAAATATATTTAAATGATATTAAAGGCCTTGTAGGAGTTTGCCCTAATGAATACTTAGGAAAAGTTGATGCAATATTTTATGGAGAAGTTGGATTTTTATTTAAAGATTTGGTTAAAGGTAAGGTTGTAGAGGCAAAAGCAGTATGTGGTAATAAAACTTATAAAAATGAGGTAACTATTGAAGATTTACCAACAGCAAAAATGATTGGAACGAGAATGGCTTTTAAAAATTACACTGCAATAACAAATTTGTCTGATGAAGAAGTTAATACTATATTTCATAGATTACCATTAAAAAAAGGAGAATCTTCATTTTCTGGATGTGGTATGTATAACCCATTGGAAAATATGATTATTAAAGACGAAAAAGATATTATTGGAAAAAAGGCACTATTAAATGGTGCTGAGAGTATAATATTAGGTTTTGGAACAAGAAGTTCAATAAAAAAACCTAATTTGATGTTATCAGCCAATATGAAAGAAATGAATCCTTACTATTTAGGAGGTTTCTTAACTTCTTCTGGAATTGAAATATATAATACAGTAGCCATTCCAGTTAAAGTTGATGAACATAAAGAGAGTTTAAAAAAGTTAGATAAAGATATAGCTTTACCATTAGTTAATATATTTGGTAGAGAAATTATAGATGTTGGAAACTATGCAGAAGTTTGGGAAAATGTAGATTTAAGACCAAAAATATACCCAGATAGATGTAAAGAGTGTAAAGAATGTTTAGCTGAAAAGTATTGTCCTACCTTTGCAATAAAAAGAGAGAATGGAAAGATAATGATAACTGAGGATTGCTTTGGATGTGGTATTTGTAATATCTGCCCTTATGGAGTATTTAAAACAAAACTTGGCTCTATATGTGGAATTCCTATAACTTGCAGGCAGTCAGATAGAAAAAGAGCCTTAAAATTAGCAAAAGAACTAAAAAAGAAAATTGAAAATGGAGAGTTTAAAATTTAAAAATTAAATATTATTTATTATATTTCTCAATAATTTCTTTTATTGAATTTACTACATATTCTACTTGTTCCCATTCTAAGCCATAAACACTCATCTTTATCTCCTTTGTAACTCCTGCCCTTATTCCACCAATACCCCTCTTCTTTAATTCATCGTAAAAGAAAAATCCTCTTCTTTTATCTTTTTTTGCAATTTTATCCAATATTGGTGTCTCAAATTTAATTAAATCGTGTTCCTTTGGTTTTATTCCTAATTGCTTAAAACCTACTTTTTCTAATTCATCTACAACATACCTCGTTTTTTTAATCTCTTCATCCCACTTTTTAACTCTCTCTACAACATAAGGAAAACTTGACATTAAAGTTAATATTGGCAATCCTCTACTTGTACATCCGAGCATTTCAATTTCTTTGAGAGGATATCTTTCAGATGTTTTAGTAATTTTATCTGCAAATTCCTCATTAAATGCTAAAATACCACAGGGACCAGAGGCAGCCATACTCTTATGTCCAGAGGCTACAATAAAGTCAGCTTTAACCTCTTTTCCATTAACTGGCATTCTTCCAACTGTATATGCACAATTTAGCAGGAAAGGTATTCCTTTGTCTTTGGCTATTTTACCAACTTTTTTAGCATAGTTTAAGTTTCCATACTCTCCATCAACATGAGTTAATAATATTAATCCAACATTTTTTCCTTTATCTTCTAAGTTGTCTATAACCTCCTTATACCCTTCTAAGTTTATCTTATATGTAGGATACTCCTCTTCATAACCAACTTCTGCAACATTCAACCTTGCTCTTTCAGCAGAGACATAACTTGTATAGTGAGCATTCTTATCTAAAACTACATAGTCCCCTTCCTTACAAATTGCGTGCATAACTATAAATTTTCCCTCCCTCGCTCCATGTGTTGGCCTTGTATAATCCATATTTAAAAATTTAGATAAATCTTCTAAAAAGTCTTTTATTGGAGGGTTTGTTATCTCATCCAATCTTCCATAGCAAAAGTCACAAACACTATAACCATCCCAATACTCATAAACTGTTTTTTTAGATTCTTTTGGTAATATTCCTCCTCTCTGTATTGGATTTAAGTTTATTATCTCTCTGTTTAAATTTCTTCTAAAATTTTTGTATTTATCTAAGTTAATATCAATGTTCAAATTAATCACCTCATTTAAAAAAATTATAAATTTAGAATAATGCTCCTTTAATTCCACTAATTGCCATTTGAACCGCTATTGCCGTCAATATAAAACCCATCATTCTTGTTAGTATCTTAATCCCTAACTTCCCAATTCTATCTAATATTTTTTCAGAAGATAGTAATGTTACATAGGTTATTAAAATAGATACAAGTATTGCTAATATTACTAAAAATTTATCTCCAAAACTTGGAGCCTCTGCCATTGCTACCATACAGGCAGTTATTGATCCCGGTCCAGCTAATAGAGGAGTAGCTAAAGGCATTAATGCTATTTCGTCAATTTCATAAGCATCTTCAATCTCTTTTTTGTGCAATTTTGCCTCCTGCTTACCTCTAACCATGTCTAATGATATTAAAAGTAATAACAAACCTCCTGCTATTTTAAAGGCATTTAAGGATATGCCAAAAAATTTTAATATCCAATTACCAAAAAGTGCAAAAATTAACAATATTATTAAAGTATAAATAACTGTTTTTTTTGCTATTAAATTCCTCTCCTTCTTAGGATATGATTCTGTCAAAGCCATAAAAACTGGAACAGCACCAAACGGGTTTAAAATTGAAAATATTGATGTGAATGCTACTATAAAGTACTGTATGTCCATACTATCACATTTAAAATTTTACTCTTTTTTTAATTCCCTCGTATAGGTCAATTATATTTCCATTTAAAAATGCACTCATCGTATAGATAACGCCAGGGGGTAGAATATCAACCCCCTCCCCATTTTTTACAAAGTATAATTTATCAAAACTTAATAAACCCCCATATATTAATCCAGATATTTTACTTATCTCTTTAAGTTCATTAACTGTTATTATAACAACTGGGTCATCACTCTCTGAGCCAGTATAGCCAATTCCAGGAATTTCAACTGGTTCATTAGAGACAGAACAGCCAACATCATATCCAAACTTCTCCCCAATTTCCCTTACAAATAGAGCCATTTCATCTACAAAACTCTCTCCTCCATAAGTGTCAAAAGATACTATTATAGCATCTCCATACTCAGATATAGATTCAGCAACAGCGTAAGATAACCCTTCCCCTGCCTCGTCTTTTTCTTTTGAGATCCCATTTAAATCATCAAAGCCCTCGGCATATTTATTTAAAATTTCAAAGATTATTCTATTATTTTCCTCAATTAAATCTTCTGGAACGAACGATGTTATAACTATATCATCTCCGGTTATATTTGAGATACACGCCTTTATTCCCAATTTAGACAATCTTTCTTTAACCTCTCTATTAACTAACTCATTAATTTTAGGATTAGTTCTTACATCATTGTTAGATATATCTACTCCAATACTTATAATATATTTTTTCATTTTATCATCCTAATTTTTTTTATGACTTTTTCATGTTTATAAAACTCTCTTTATAGCGTTCCAGACTAAATAACTTTGAGGTTTTAAATTTCCATCAATTGGATTTAAGAATAAAATATTCTTTTTAATTAAAAACTCTCTAATTTTTTTAGGGATTTTCATATCCTCGATTATGTAATTTTCTTTAAATAAACTTAGATAATTAACAACTTCTTTATAAAATTCTTCATTATCCTCTTTTACATCTTCTAAAAAGTATTTCAATTTTGAAATTTCTTCTTTTAGCATAAAATTTAATATATCCTCTAAATCTTTGTATCTCATTTTATCAATAACTTTATAGATTGAAGCTGGCTTTCCTCCAACATAAGAATAGATTTTTTCTTTCTCTTCGTTAGAGAGATTTTTATTTAATATTTCTTTAGCTAAGAAGTCCATAAACTTTAAGGCAGTTTCTTTATCGAAATCATCTACTAATATATAATCTACTCTACCATCAAGCATAGCCTCATTATACACTTTTTCAATGAATAAACTATCAGAAGATGTGCAAAAAACATGACATAGGTGTTTATGTTTTGTTAAGGAAATGAAGTAATTAAATAGTTCATATATTAAAAATCCGTTGATTTTCATATCGCCAATTTTTTGTAATTCATCAAGAATTATAACGGGCTGTTTTCCTTGCTTTTTTAATTCTAACAAAATATTAGTAATATATTTAAAAACATTTTTAGTAGTTTTTTTATTTAATAATTCGTTTAAAGTATTTTTAGGCACTGGAATACCGCTAACTACTGGAATGTCTTTAATTATACTTTTAATAACTTCTAATGGTTTTTTATCCTCGCTATATTCATCAAATAATACTTCAATAAAATCTTTATATTTAGATAAGAATATTTCTCTTAAATCAAAGTAAAAAACTACATACTTATTTTTATCTAACCTATTGGATATTATTTCATTAATTAATGCTGTCTTACCACTATTAATAGGCCCAAAAATGAAATAAATAAAATTTGGCTCCCCTTCTAAGATCGATAGTATTTCATTAATTTCTTTTTCTCTGTTAAAAAATCTCACAATTTCACCTTTCAGGATAAAATTATAAAGCATATATGATGATTTTGGTTAGTTAAATTATATAAAGTATGGAAGCTATATTATTTATGCCCCGGGAAACCGCGGGAGATGAGCAACAGCCCGGCAAGCGATGATTCTCCTTTGCTCCCCCGGGGCACACTTAATTTAAAAATCTAATATTGTTTTAGATATACCCATTTTCATAACATACAATTTAAAGAATTCTTTCCAATACTCTTTAAACTTTTTTATTGAATAATTATCATAAATATAGTCAATATCAACCTTTGCCTCAACCAATATCAACCCATCCGGTAGAAATGTTGGAACTCCTTCTCTATAATTTTCATCTAACAATTTATCAATCCATTCAACTGGTTTTTTTCCTCTTCCTATTAAATCTAATGCTCCAACGATCTTTCTAACCATATTCCACAAAAAACTTTCTCCAATAATATCTATTGTTAAATAAAAATCATTCTCAGAGATTTTTATATCATAAATTGTCCTTATAGGACTTTTTTCTTTTGTTCTATCTCTTTTTGACAGATTGTGAAAGCTATGAGTTCCAATTAATTTTTTAGCTCCTTCTATAATTAAATCAACATCATAATCAATATTTGGAAGAATATAGCGGTAATGTCTATATTTAACTTTTGGAATTTCATTAATTTCTCTATAACCTAAAACCCAAATCCCCCTATTTTTCAACTTTGCATTTATATATGAGAGTATTGGCTCTTTTTTTAATTCTACAACAACAAAATTACCTAAGGCAGAAACTCCCTTATCAGTTCTACCTCCGCTATAAATTATCTTCCTTTTATATAAAAAGCCAGTTTCTTCTAAGGTATCTAATAAAATATCACAAACAGTTTCTTTATGATGTTGTTGCTGAAAACTATATCTTCCATCATAGGCAATTTTTAGTATATACATTATTTTCACCTAGTGAGGTATCCGTTTTAAATCTTTACTAAGAGGTTAAAATATTTTTTATCTACATATAATTATTTTAAATAAGTTAAATTATAATTATTTCATAAAATTGAAAATAAAGAACTAAATGTGATAGTTATGTTTAGACCAGAGGAAATAATTGAAACTATAAAAATGATAAGAATGGAAAACTTAGATGTAAGGACAGTTACATTGGGTATAAGTTTGAGAGACTGTGTATCAAAAGATTTAGATGAATTAAAAGAAAATATCTATAATAAAATTACAACTTCTGCTGAGAATTTGGTAGAAATAGCCAATAAAGTATCTGAGAAGTATGGAATTCCTATAGTAAATAAAAGAATAGCAGTTACACCAATATCTTTAATTATTGGTGGAGCAATTAAAGATTTGGACAATGAGGAGAAAATAAAAGCCTGTGTAGAAGTCGGTGAAATCTTAGACAAGGCGGCAAAGAAAGTTAAAGTAGATTTCTTAGGAGGCTATTCTTCCTTAGTTCATAAAGATGCCACTAAGGAAGATATTGTATTAATCAATTCAATTCCATTTATGATGGAAAAAACTAAAAGAGTTTGCTCTTCAGTAAATGTTGCTTCAACTAAAACTGGAATTAATATGGATGTTGTAAAAATTATGGGAGAAATTATTAAAGAGACAGCATTTAGAACAAAAAATGGAATTGGTTGTGCTAAGTTGGTAGTGTTTGCCAACGCTCCGGAGGACAATCCATTTATGGCTGGTGCTTTTCATGGTGTTGGAGAGGGAGATTTAGTTATAAATGTCGGTGTCTCTGGTCCAGGAGTTGTTAGGTCAGTGGTAGAAAAACTTCCAGATGCCGACTTTGGAACATTGGCAAATGAAATTAAAAAAGTGGCATTTAAAATTACAAGAGTTGGAGAGTTAATTGGAAGGGAAGTTTCTAAGGAATTGGGGGTTAAATTTGGAGTTGTCGATTTATCCTTAGCCCCAACTCCTGCAAGAGGAGATAGTATAGCCAACATATTGGAGGCAATGGGTTTAGAGAAGTGTGGAACTCATGGTTCAACGGCGGCTTTGGCTTTATTAAATGATGCTGTTAAGAAAGGAGGATCTATGGCAGCTTCGTATGTAGGAGGGCTAAGTGGAGCATTTATTCCAGTGAGTGAAGATAGTGGAATGGTTGAGGCTGTTAAGGTAGGAGCATTAAGTTTAGAGAAGTTAGAGGCTATGACATGCGTTTGTTCAGTTGGAATTGATATGGTGGCAATTCCTGGAGACACACCAACATCAACTATTTCAGCAATTATAGCAGATGAAATGGCTATTGGAGTTATAAATAATAAAACAACTGCTGTAAGAATAATTCCAGTTCCAGGAAAAAAGGAAGGGGATATTGTAGATTATGGTGGCTTATTAGGAAAAGCTCCAATTATGAAAATTAGTAAATTTTCTTCTGAGAAGTTTATTAAAAGAGGAGGTAGAATTCCTGCACCATTACAATCATTGACTAATTAATTTTTTAACTAAAATATGTTTTTTGAGAATGTAATCAGATATAAATATAACAATACCACCAACAATCAAAATAACTATAAATTTATTTAAAATATATTCATAAATAATGATTCCCACTAAAATTCCTTCAACAATTATTAGTATCAATTTTTCTTTGTTACCTAAAATCTTATCCATGTATGTAAGTGATTGGATAAAATTTATTTTTCTATTTTTTAATATAATGTAATTGACTATCCAAGGAAGTAATAGAGCATATATCAATATAAGAATAATCATATCTAAGGAGTTCATTCTATCACCAAATAAATAAAATACCAAAAATTAAAAAATAAGATATATTTTTGTTACTTGTATGCATAAATATCTCTCCAAAAAAATAATATTATCATCTAATAACCTCTATATGTCCATTATTCCATTTAACTTTCATTATACTTTCATCATTATATTTTGTTAAGAATGCTAATATTGCCGCTTTTGTACCGTATCTATTTGAACCTGCTAAAATATAGATATTATAATTTTTGTTATAAGGATTTTTTATTTTTTGAATTATTCCAATATTATTTCCTGGATAATTATTAGTTATATTTACTAATAACAAAGATTTACTTTCAAGATATTTAACAAATTTATTTACCTTTGGACCTCCAACAAGTATTATATCTTTGTTTATATTCAAAATATTATTTGTATCAAGCATACTTAATGTATTAATATAAACTTTTTCATTATTTTTAATTTTATGCCCTTTATAGTATAATTGAGTAGAACCATTTACTTTAATTGTATAAAATCCTTCTCCAATATAAACTATATCTTTATCTTTAATATTTAGAGTTTTACAGTATCTTTTAATCACTTTAAATAGAACATAATTTTTATAAATCATTTCTGGAATTATTTTATAATTAAATATACATATATTTTTAGATAAATTATTTGGATACTTATATTTAAGGACTAATTTGTTAGAATCTATATCTTCTACGACAAAACTATTATTTAAAGGAAAATCTTTATCTTTTTCAATTTTTATTATATTAACTATATCAAACACATATTTTTTATTTGAATAATTTTTATATAATATTCCTAAATTTTCATTCTTTAAGTAATACCATACTCCTTTAACTAACTTAGGTGATTCTAATAAAGTTCCATTTTTATATATATTAATATATAATGTATTGTAGTTAAGAGATACCATTTTTAAAATGATTTTATATCCGTTATACTCAAAACTTCCATTTGTAATTATTTCTTTTTCACTATTTTTTTCTTTTAGTGTTATATATTTTGGAGATACATTTTCTACAATATAGTTTTTATTAAAGAAATTTATTTCCTTGCCTTTTTCAAAATTATTATAATACTTATAAGTAATATCATTGTATTTAATTTCCTTATTATTCTTTGTAAATTTTATAATAAGCTCTCTATCATTCTCTTTTATTATAAGAGTGTTCTTTGCTGGAATATACTCTATATCTTTAATTTTAAGTGTTATGTTATTACCACTAACATTTATAGTTCTTGAAGAGTAAAAATTATCTAACAAAATTTTAGCATTTTGATAATCTACTGTACTTTTATTTACAAATATTAATGGCTCCGTTGGTAATGAATAGGTTAAACTTAAAATAAAAAAAATTAGCAAAGTATTTATAAATATATTTAAGGTTTTCAATATACTCACCTCTTTAATTTTTATAAAATAAATTAATAAATGGATATTCCATATCTGATTAAAAATATTTTTGGCTATAAATTTTAGGTGATATATTATGATAGAAAACAAAGTGAGAGATGTTGTTAAAAACTTAAAACCCTATGTTCCTGGAAAATCTAAGGAGGAAATAGCAAGAGATTATGGAATAAAACCAGAAGATATTATAAAACTTGGCTCTAATGAAAACCCTTGGAGAGCATCACCAAAAATAAAAGAAGAAATATTAAAAGAGATTCCTAAGATTCATCAATATCCAGAGCCAGTTAATCCTATTTTAATGGAAGAGTTAAGCAAATTTTTGAATGTTGGTAAAGATAATATTATTGTTGGTGGTGATGGAGCTGATGAGATTATAGATACGATATTTAGAACTTTTGTTGATGATGGAGATGAAGTAATAATTCCAATTCCAACATTTACCCAATATAGAGTTTCAGCAACAATTCACAACGCTAAAATAAAATATGCAAAGTATGATAAAGAGAAGGACTTTAAATTGGATGTAGATAGCGTTCTCAATAATATAACAGATAAAACAAAGGTTATTTTTTTATGCACTCCAAACAATCCAACGGGAAATATAATAGATAATAGAGATATAGAGAAGATTATTAATGAGACAGATGCTTTGGTTGTTATAGACCACGCATATATTGAGTATGCCAAAAAAGAGTATGACTGGACTCAAAAAGCCCCTGAATATGATAATGTTATAGTTTTAAGAACTTTTTCAAAAGTTTTTGGTTTAGCTGGAATGAGAGTTGGTTATGGTGTAGGAAATAAAAAAATTATTAATTATATGATGAGGGTTAAGCCAATATTTAGTTTAACAAGATTAAGTCAAGTTTGTGCTATAACAGCATTAAGAGATAGGGAATTCTTTGAAAGATGTGTAAAAGATGGAATTAAAAGTAGGGAAATGCTATATAATGGTTTAAAGAAATTTAAAGACATCAAAGTTTATCCTTCTGAGGCAAATTATTTATTGGTTGAATTGAAAACAATGAAATCTAAGGAGTTTTGTGAAGAACTATTAAAAAGAGGAGTTATTGTTAGGGATTGTTCATCATTTGATGGTTTGGGAGATAACTATGTAAGAGTATCAATAGGGACTTTTGAAGAAATTAAAAAATTTTTAAAAATTTTAAAGGAAATTATAAATTAATTCTTTAATAAAACCTCTTTAGCAACTTCAACTCCACTCTCTTTAACTTCAAATCCAAGTTCTTTTAAAGCTAATTCTACACATGCTAAAGTTCCTAAAATTTCTTTCTCACCACAGATTCCCATGTGTCCAATTCTAAATATCTTTCCAGCCAAGTGTTTCTGTCCTCCTGCAACTACTATATTGTATTTTTCACTCAATATTTCTCTAAATTTCTTATCATCAATACCTTCTGGATATTTTGCTGATGTAACTGTAATTGATCTCGCTCTTTTTTTAGCAAATAACTCTATTCCCATAGCTTCTAATCCATCTCTTGTTGCCTTAGCCAATCTTTCATGTCTTTTAACTCTATTCTCAATCCCTTCCTCTAAAACTAAATCTAAGGCAACATTCATTGCATAGGTTAAATTAACAGATGGTGTATATGGAGTTTGTTTTTTTTCTTCATAGTATTTTTTATATGCTAATAAATCTAAATAAAATCCAACTTTTTCCTCATTTTTCTTGATAACTTCCCACGCCTTTTCACTAACAGTTATTGCCGCCATTCCAGGTGGAGCGGCTAAACATTTTTGTGATCCAGTGACACAAATATCAATGTGGAATTCATCAACATTTACATAATCTCCTCCTAATGATGAGATAGTATCAACGATGTATAAAGCATCGTAATCTTTAACAACCTTTCCAATCTCTTTTATTGGATTCCTTGCACCTGTTGAAGTTTCATTATGCACAACTGTAACTGCTTTAATGTCATCGTATTTATCTAAAATCTCTTTAACTGCTTCTGGCTCAGCCATATCTCCCCATTCTACATCTAACCTAATTGCCTCTCCTTTGTATGCTTTAACTATATTTGCAAATCTCTCTCCAAAGTTTCCAGTAACAATATTTAAAATCTTATCTCCTTTTTTAATTATATTTGATATAGCCATATCCATTGCCGCAGTTCCTGAACCTGTTATTAAAAATGTGTCATTTTCAGTAATAAACACTTTTTTTAATTTTTCTATAGTGTCTTTTAATAACATCCCATATTCTTTTGTTCTATGTCCAATTACTGGCATTGCCATTGCATTTAAAACCTCTGGAGGTACCATCGTAGGTCCAGGAATCATTAACAATTTTTTAGTTGCTTCCAATTTCATAATTTTCCACCTATATAATATATTGATAATTAAATTAAAAAATAAGAAAAATTGAATTTCTATTCATTTCTACTTTTTAAATAATTATCCCAATCTTTTAAGAATCTTTCTAATCCAATGTCAGTTAATGGGTGGTTAAATAGTTTATCCATAACTGATGGAGGAATTGTTGCTATATCAGCCCCTATTTTTGCCGCTTCTAATACATGCCATGGATGTCTAACTGAGGCAACAATAACTTCTGTTTTAATATTATAATTTTTATAGATTTTTACAACATCTTCAACTAATTTCATCCCTACATGTCCTATATCATCTAATCTTCCAACGAATGGAGATACATAGGTTGCTCCTGCCTTAGCCGCTAATAATGCCTGCAATGGTGAGAAAACTAAGGTTACATTTGTTTTTATTCCTTCATTTGATAATATTTTTACTGCTTTCATTCCATCTTTTGTCATTGGGATTTTTATAACTATATTATCAGATATTTTTGCTAATTCTCTTGCTTCTTTAACCATTCCCTCAGCATCTGTTGAGATAACCTCAGCACTTACAGGGCCATCAACAATTTCACAGATTTCTTTAATAACTTCATAAAAATCTCTTCCTTCTTTGGATACTAATGTTGGATTTGTTGTAACTCCATCAACTAAACCGAGCTCAGCATACTTTTTAATTTCTTTCACATTTGCCGTATCCAAGAAGAATTTCATAATTAATCCCTCTAATTTGTAATTTTTTTATAATCATTTTAATAAAATATAGGATAATCCTATATAATATTTATTTAACTATAAAAATTTTCAGGAAATTTTCCACTAATAATTTTCAATATATCTGTCCTTGTAATAATTCCAATGATTTTGTTATTTTCGTCTACGATAACCAACCTGCCCACATCATTTTTATTCATAATTTTCAAAGCGTCATATATTTTTTCATCTTTATTTATTGTTATAACATTTCTGTTCATAACTTTCTCTACTTTTTTATCTACATTGTCTATATTTTCAGCAATATCGTGCAAACTGATAATCCCTACTAATCTATCATTATCTACAACAGGAGCTCCACTAATGTTTTTTTCTGCAAATAACTTGGCTGTCTCTCTTAAAGTATTTTCAGGAGATACAGTATAAACCTCCTTAATTCCCACATCTCCAACTCTAATATTTGGGATACTTGAAACTCCCAATACATCAATTAATAAAATTCTATGAATATCGTCTCTTCCTATAATTCTACCATTTATTATTATTTTGTTATGGTATGTAGGACCAACCCTTATAATGTCTCCAATGTTGAAATGCTTTGTATCTCCTTCAATATATATCTTAGAGGAACAACATTTTTCATGGGTAACTGTATCAAATTCAATTTTTATTACTTTAACTCCTTCAACTTTTTTTCCTTCTTTGTATATTGGAACTATAATTTCTCCTTCTTCTCCCAAACCTAATGCTCTATATGCTTTACTTGTAGGAACATATCCCCCTTTTGGTCCGGGAACACCATCAACTAAATCTAATGCCCTTAACGCCTGCATTTGGTTTCTAATAGTTCCTGGATTTCTATTTAATCTGAGAGCTATTTCAGTTCCCTTAATTGGCCTATTTTTTTCTCTATAAAGATTTATAAGTTCCTGTAAAATCTCTCTTTGGATAACAGTTAGTTCCATATAAATCCCCTAAACTTTTCATGATTATAAATGATGATAAATCATTGACATATATGATAAATATTATGAAACTATATAAATATATAATTATCGATTTGATTTTAATTGAAATTTTATGATTATAATGAGAACAACTTTTTGGTGAAGATTATGAATTATTTAACATCAAAAATTGCTAAGGAAATTTTAAACTCAAAAGAAGATGAACTTTTTATAAATTTAGACTTAAATAAAACTGATAAAAAAGAAAAAATAATAATTGATAGAAAAAATGAAGTAGTTAAGTTTCCTGAGGGAAATATTAGTTTTGAAATTTTAAAGAAAATAGCTAAGGATGAAGGGCATATATACTTTATAAAAGATGGAAATGTCTTTAAAGCGGCAATTTCTAATAATGGCTATTATAAGTTAGTTCCTACAATACCTCCAACAATTGAAATAAATGGAATAAGAATGCACAGAACTAAGGAAGTTGATCCATATCAAGATACTTTAAATAAAATCAACTCTGTAAAAGTTAAAAAAGGAGAGAAGGTTTTAGACACCTGTATGGGTTTGGGTTATACGGCAATTGAAGCATATAAAAGAGGAGCAAAGGTTATAACGATAGAAAAAAATCCAAATGTTTTGGAGTTGGCTAAAATTAATCCATACAGTGAGGAGTTATTTAAAGGAGATATAAAGATAATATTAGGGGATGCCTTTGATGTTATAAAGACCTTTGATAATGAAGAGTTTGATGTAGTTATTCACGACCCTCCAAGATTTAGTTTAGCAGGACATCTATACAGTGAAGAATTTTACAAAGAAATTTTTAGAGTTTTAAAACCTGGAGGTAGATTGTTTCATTATGTAGGCAATCCAGGAAAAAAATATAGAGGAAAAGATTTACAAAAGGGAGTAATGGATAGATTGAGAAAAGTAGGTTTTATAAAAGTTAAAAGAGTTCCAGAGGCTTTGGGAGTTGTAGCTATAAAACCAAAAGAAAAAGAAACTGAAAAAATTTAAAAATATTAAAATATTCTATTTCCAATATTCCAATGCTTTTTTTAGTTCTGGAATCTCCTCAGCCTTCTCTTCCAATGGTTTATTTTCCATTACTGCCTCAATTGCCGCCCTCATTGCCTTAGCCCCTGCAACTGTTCCATCTGGATGTCCGTGAATTCCTCCCCCTGCCTGAATAATCAAATCTCTACCTAAAATTTCAACTATCTTAGGAACTAATCTTGGATGAACTCCACCAGAAGACACTGGAAACATTGGTTTTATATTTACCCAATCCTGATCAAAGAATATATTTTCATCATCTTTTTTAACTTCATTATAAATTATTTCGTCTCTTATTGCCTTAACTTCCTTTTCCCCTCCCTCCATTTTCCCAACAACTGTTCCTATATGTAGTTGATCAATTCCTAACAATCTATATATTTTAGCCAATACAAGCATTGAAATACCAAAATCCTTACTCCTTGTAATTGCCGCATGCATTGCCCTATGTCCGTGTATTATAAAGTTAAAGTCTTCCTCTCTAAATGACTGAACTGCTGAAAATCCAGTAACTACCACATCCACCATAACATACTCACTACCAGCATCTTCACAAATTTCAGCCCTTCTTATCATTTCTCTATATGGAGCAGTTATATTTGGCATATATGCCTTCCTTTCTCCAGTCTCTTCTTCTGCCTTATCTCTCATCTCTAAGGTTTTATAAACTCTATTTTCAAACTTATTAAATTCCTGAGAGGTTAAATTTTCATCATCTTTAACGAGATCAACTCCCCCAATCCATGCATCATAAGCTACTTTAGCGTGTTCCTCTGTCTTTAAACCAACCTTTGGCTTAACTATAGTTCCTAATAATGGTCTTTCTTTAATCTTTAAAGTTTCTCTAACTCCTTCAATTCCATACCTTGGCCCTTTATATTCTTTAACAAACTTCTTTGGAAATCTATAATCTAATATTCTTAAACCCTTAACAATTTTCATTCCAAATATATTTCCAGCGATTCCTGCTAAGACACCAGGCATGTTGTTTATTTCAAAATCATACAATGGATATGCAATTTTTATTAAACCAACTTTATAACCATTTTCTTCTTTTAATTCTTTAATTTCATATACATTTGGTTTTAATTTTTCATAAATTTCGCTTTTCATTGTTTGAACTTTAGTCCAAGTCCCAATAGAACTTTCTCCAGCAATTTCATTTGCTAATTTTTTTAGGTTATCTCCTTTAATTATCATACAAGATAACAAATCATCCTCTGTAGGAACATATTCTAAGTTTATATAATCCATTGCAATTCCCCCACATCAATTTTTAATTAATCACATAATTTTAAGTATCAGTTATTATATAAATAGATTTAGTTAAACCCTTAGTGGTGAAAATTTATGTTTATAGATGGAAAGTGGATAGATAGAGAGGATTTAGAAGTTATAAATCCCTACACCTTAGAAGTTATTAAAAAGATACCTGCATTGAGTAGAGAAGAAGTTAAAGAAACTATAGATAATGCTGAAAAATATAAGGATGTCATGAAAAATCTTTCCATTGCTAAGAGATACAACATTTTAATGAACATTGCTAAACAAATTAAAGAAAAAAAAGAAGAACTATCTAAAATATTGGCAATTGATGCAGGAAAGCCAATAAAACAGGCAAGAGTTGAGGTTGAGAGAAGTATAGGAACCTTTAAATCAGCGGCTTTTTATGTTAAGGAGTTTAGAAATGAAGTAATTCCTTCAGATGATAAGTTAATTTTTACTCTCAGAGAACCTGTTGGTATAGTTGGAGCGATAACTCCATTTAACTTTCCTTTAAATTTATCAGCACATAAGATAGCTCCAGCAATTGCCACAGGAAATGTTATTGTTCATCATCCATCATCAAAAGCCCCTCTTGTTTGTATAGAGTTAGCCAAAATAATAGAAAACGCTTTAAAAAAGTATAATGTTCCCTTAGGGGTTTATAATTTACTTACTGGTAATGGAGAGATTGTTGGAGATGAAATAGTTGTTAATGAAAAGGTTAATATGATATCATTTACTGGAAGTGTTAAAGTTGGAGAATTAATAACTAAAAAGGCAGGTTTTAAAAAGATTGCATTAGAGTTAGGAGGAGTTAATCCAAATATTGTTTTAAAGGATGCTGATTTAAAAAAGGCTGTAAATTCATTAATAAAAGGAAGTTTTATCTACGCTGGACAAGTATGTATTTCAGTCGGAATGATTATAGTTGATGAAAGTATATCTGACAAATTTATAGAGATGTTTGTAAATAAGGCTAAAAAACTCAATGTAGGTAATCCATTAGATGAAAAAACTGATTTAGGACCATTAATAAGTTTAGAGCATGCAGAGTGGGTTGAAGAAATTGTTAAAAAATCTATAAATGAGGGAGGAAAACTATTATTAGGAGGTAAAAGAGAAAAGGCAGTATTTTACCCAACAATATTAGAGGTTGATAAAGATAATATTTTATGTAAAACTGAAACATTTGCTCCTGTAATTCCAATAATTAGGGCTAAGGAGGAGGAGATGATAGACATAGCCAACAGTACAGAGTATGGATTACATTCAGCAGTATTTACTAAAAATATTAATAAGGCATTATACTTTGCTGAAAACTTAAAGTTTGGTGGAGTTATTATAAATGACTCTTCACTATTCAGGCAAGATAATATGCCTTTTGGAGGAATTAAGAAGAGTGGGTTAGGTAGGGAAGGAGTTAAATATGCAATGGAAGAAATGAGTGATATAAAAACAGTGGTAATTTCAAAATAATTATTACGGTGGAACTATGACTAAGGTTATAGTTAATGGAAAAGAAAAAGTAGGAAATACTTTAAAAGATGTTATAAAGGATGAATATTACAAAAAAGGGACAAATATTGTTATAATAAAAGGAGTTAAAAAAGAGGCAGAGAAAATTCCCAAAAAGTTCTTAATTAAAACTACCAAGGGAAATATAACAATTGCGATAACTGAAAATAACGAAACTGCTAAATTTTTCATAAATAATTATAAAAACTTCGTAAAAAAACTTAGATGGGTTAGTGGTATAGATGTGGCATTTGGTTCTACAAGAATTGATTTAGAAATATCAACTGAACCAAAAGAATTTAAAAAATGGGATGTTGTATTGAGTATATCAGGTTTGGATAAAGATGAGGGGCATCTTGTATTTGTTAAGAGAAAAGGAGAGGCTATTTATGGTTTAAAAGAACCAAAAATTGGAATTGTTGTAGGAGGTAAGTGGGTTATTGATAAACTAAATATTGGAGATGAAATTATTGATATAGAGCCAATTAGAGAGGAAAAAGAGGCAGTTGATTACTTTGTAACAACAGATTTAAATACAAAGTTGGAAGATGGTTGGAAGATTTATACTTACTTTACTGCCGAATTTGATGGAACACCCTCAGCAGTTGAACACTGTTTGGCACTTATGGAAGATGGAATATTTGAAATTTCTGAAAATACTAAAACATACATTGCAGATTGTAGATTACAAACCTTAAAAATTGAAGAGGGTAGTTTAATAGATAGAGATAGAGGAACTATAACTGTAAGGAATTATGGAGTAGGAGAGGGGAAGGTTTATATTTATAAAGAAAGTAGAAGTTCTTCTCTATCTCATACAGTTGTTGGAAAAGTTAAAGAAGGAATTGAACTTATAGACTTCTCAGACTCTGGAATTTTGTCAGTAAAGACAGTTCCAGAAAGGTTATGTGCTATTGGTTTAACCATAGATGAAGCAGAGGAATTATTAAAAAAATATAATATAGAGGTAGAAAAAGAGGGAGATTTAGAAAATGCTATTGTTGTTGAACAAGAGCCTGAATATACTTTGGATGTATTAAAAAAGAAAAAAGTTAAAATCACTGGGTTAAATAAAAACAAGATAGTAGTAATAGAATTATTTGAGGATAAGGCTCCAATAACTACATGGTATTTTAGGAAAACAACTGGATTAACTACTAAGAGAGTAGGAAAACTACATGTTTATTTTAAACACAAAGATGTTATTATGTTTAAAGGAAATCCTGACTATGCAAAAGGTTTATTGCCAGAAAATACTCCAAAAGAAAAAGTTGAAAAATACTACATTGGAGTATCTAATATGGTTAGTAGATATAAAGGAATGATAGGTGTAAGATTTAAAGATAGTGATAAATTTGGACCTACTGGTGAAAGTTTTGAAAAAACAAACATCATTGGAAGAATCGTTGAAAATGCCGAGTATTTAAAAAATGTTAAACATGGAGAAGATGTCTATATACTATTAAAAAAGTAGAATAACATCTAAATTTTTTTCTTTTAAGTCTTGTTTTAATTAAACTATTTTTATATTTTTATAAGTTTTTAATCTAATAATTGTTAATTAGTTAGAAAACAAAAGGTGAAATTTATGGAATTAACGCCATGGGAAACACCGGCAATTATAGATTATAGAAAAACAATGGAACAGTTTGGAATAAAACCAATAAAAGATATTTTAAAAGATTTAAAAGATGAACATCATTTTTTTAGGAGAAATATTATACTCGGACATAGAGATTTTGAAAAAATAGTAGATGCAATAAAAAACAATAAAGAGTTTGCTGTAGTTAGTGGAATGATGCCCTCTGGAAAAATGCACTTTGGGCATAAGATGGTTGTTGATCTATTAAAATATTATCAAAAATACACTGACAATATAAATATTCCTATAGCAGACTTAGAGGCATACTGGGCAAGAAACATGAGTTTTGAAAAAACTAAAAAACTTGCTTTAAATGAATATATAACCAACTATATTGCCCTTGGATTGGAGCCAGAAAAAATAAATGTATATTTACAGTCAAAATATCAAAAAGTTAAAGATTTGGCTTTAATTTTATCTAAAAAAACAAATTGGAGCGAAATGAGTGCAATTTATGGATTTAAAGGAGAGACAAATATAGGACATGTGATTGCTCCAATAGTTCAAGTTGCAGATATACTACATCCTCAACTCGACGAAAATTTAAAGCCAGAACCGAAACCAGTTGTAGTTCCAGTAGGGATTGATCAAGATCCACATATAAGATTAACAAGGGATATAGCTAACAGAGCCAAAGAATTTAAATTTATTCCTCCCTCATCAACCTATCATAGATTTATGACTGGATTATTAGGAGGAAAAATGAGTTCTTCGAAGCCAGAGACAGCAATATTTTTAACTGATGACGAAGAAACTGTTAAAAAGAAAATATTTTCAGCTAAAACTGGCGGTAGAAAAACTTTGGAAGAGCATAAGAAATATGGAGGTATTCCAGAGGAATGCGTCATTTATGAATTATTTTTATACCACTTAATTTTAGATGATAATGAACTTTTGGAAATTTATAGAAAATGCAAAAGTGGAGAATTAACATGTGGAAAGTGTAAAAAAATGGCTTATGAAATGGTTGTAAAATTTTTAAAAGAATTAGAGGAAAAGAGAAAACAAGCAAAGGAAATTGCATTAAAAATATTAGAGAACAAATACTAATTATTTTAATTTTTCTCTACTCTTTAACATTTTAACCACAAAATCCTTCTTTTTTATTGCTTCATCACACGCTTTTCTAACTTTTTCTTTCATTTCTTCAAAGTTTTCAGGTTTTTTTTCACCAACAACCTTTTTTACTGGTGTATAGGCAGATTCTCTAAACATTGGCTTTAAAGGTATTCTTTTGTTTTCTTCAATTAAATAACTCTCGTTCCCTTTTTCAACATATCCAACCTCTATGGCTCCAGTAACTTTTTTTATCTCATTGGCATATTCTTCTGGACAAATTATCATTAATGAGTCAGTAGAAACTCCTAATGGGTCTATATTCAATGCTTCAAGCATTTTCAAGACCTTTGGATTTATTGTTTTATATACTTTATCTTTATCAAAAACTAACGAAACATTTGCTGTCTTTGAAATTTCATAGGCATCTCCTCTTAAACCACCATTAGTTACATCAGTCATCGCGTGAATCTTATTAACTAAATTGTTTTTAATTAAAGATTGACACGCCTTTATAAAATCTACATTTAAAGTTTCATAAATAACATCAAACCATCCATAATATAAAGCGGTTGTTGTTATTGTTCCCCCACCACTACCCTCTGTCATCAATATAATGTCTCCAACCTCTGCATTTCTTCTGGCAGTAGGTTTTCCTTCTTTTATAACACCTATTGCACCAACAGCACTAACTAATCTTTCCCCAATAACCATATCTCCTCCAACTCTTAAAGTGCTCCCTCCAATTAAAGGAACATTGACTGCTTCAGATACAGCACATATTCCAGCAGTGAAATCAAATATTTTTCCAACATCTCCGTCATCTGCCAAATGAATATCACTAATTAAGGCAACAGCCTCTGCGCCCATAACATAAACATCCCTTAAAGCCGCTCTCGTTACATGAAAACCTCCTAAGAAAGGGAAATCACTCAATCTTGAATGAGTTCCATCTATTGCCGCAACTATATATTTTGAATTATCAACTTTAACTATTCCAGCATCATCTTGTTCTTCTGTTGAAACATATGCCTTAACATTTGTACTTTTTACGATTCTTGCTATTTCTCTATGAACAAAAAAATCTCCTTCTCCTCTACTACCAACTCCCATTTTTCCCATTGTAACCTTTGACTCTGGATATCTCAATAAATTTTTTAGATTATCATCCTTAATCTCCTTAAATTTTTCAGTAGTTTTTACCTCTTCCAATATTGCTTTTATAAATTTTTTTGCAAATTCCTCATCAATATCTTCTTTAATCTCTAAAATTCTCTTAAATCCATCCTCAATAATTTTATTTTCAGGAATATTTTTCTTTAAACATCTTCTAACATATCCTTCCAAATCCATTTTCTCACCAAAATATTTTTATATTTGTTTATATAAATAGCAAAAATGCTTAAATATTACATTTAGTATTTTAATAGATTTATAGAAAAATAATATAGAAAAATAATATAATAATCTAATTTTAAGAGCAATATTATATTTAAAGATTTAAATTTAAAGTTAAGGGCTATTTATTTTAAATATATTAAAAACAATTTTAATAATTTAACTAATATTTTTCAAAATATTGTATTATCTGAAAAATTAAAGAAGGTGTTATTATGTTTTCAATAAAATTTAAAACTACGGAAGAATTGCCTGAACCCTCCCCAAGACTTATTGATCAGGTTATTGGACAAGATGAAGCCGTTAGGATTATTTTGTCAGCAGTTAAAAATAAAAGAAATGTTATTTTATTAGGAGAACCGGGAGTTGGAAAATCAATGATTGTAAAGGCAGTTGGAGAAATTCTACAAGATTTTGGAGATTTTACCCCTTACTATGTAATAGCAAAACCTAATTTAAAAAATATGGAGAGACCTATTGTAGAAGTTATTGATGGAGAATATAAAGAGGATACAAAAGAAATTCCTAAAATTGATTTAAAAACTTCTAATCCAATGACTCTAATTTTAATAATGGTTGGGGCTATTCTTCTATCACAGTATTTTTTAAAAAGTATGCCTGAAAATTATTTACTTGCAGCAGTAACAGTAACATCTTTAATTGTATTAATATTTGGATTTGTTATAATATTAACAAGTCTAATGGGGGCTTCAAGATCATCAATGAGTAATACTTTAAGTCCAATGGATTTAAAACCAGTTCTATTATATGAATGCAAAAAAAGACCTCTTGTTAGGGCAAGTGCATACAATGTAACGAGATTATTGGGAGATATTAAGCACTGTCCATTAGGTGGAAGACCTCCATTAGGAACTCCTCCACATAAGAGAATTATATTAGGAGCTATTCACGAGGCTCATAGAGGAATTTTGTATGTTGATGAAATAAAAACAATGCCCTTAGAAGTTCAAGATTATATATTAACTGCATTACAAGATAAATGTCTCCCAATTAGTGGAAGAAATCCAAACTCAAGTGGGGCAACTGTAGAAACTAATCCAATTCCATGTGATTTTATTTTAATAATGTCTGGAAATATGGATGATGTTTATAATTTAAGAGCCCCTCTATTGGATAGAATTGACTATAAAATTGTTTTAAAGAACAAAATGGATAATACCTTAGAAAATAGAGATAAGATTTTACAGTTCATTGTTCAAGAAATAAAAAATAACAATTTAAATCCAATGACTTATGATGGATGTTGTGAAGTAGTTAAAATTGCTCAATACTTAGCTGGTTCTAAGGATAAATTAACATTGAGGTTAAGATTACTTGCTAACATTATAAAAATGGCAAACGATATAGCAATGGGTAAAGAAATCGAAGAATTATTAGGAAACTTTGATGAAAAAGGTAATTACAATCCAGAGACCAAAAAAGATGAGCATAAAAAAGTATATATCACTGCTGAGCATATTAGGAAGGTGTTTGAATCTGGAATTTACAGTATGGAGAAACAGGTAGCAATAAACTACATTAAAAACTTTAAGAGATACAAACACATAGTGCCTAACGATACACCAAAAGTTGGGGTAGTATATGGATTGGCAGTTATAGGAGTTGGAGGAATTGGAGATGTAACCAAAATTATAGTCCAAATATTAGACTCAAAGAATCCAGGAACTCACTTATTAAATATATCAGGGGACATTGCAAAACACTCAATAACTTTGGCATCTGCATTATCAAAAAAACTCGTTAGTGATGGAAAACTTCCACTACCTAAGAAAGATATAGATCTAAATAATAAAGAGATTTATATCCAATTTAGTCAGTCATACTCTAAAATAGATGGAGATAGTGCTACAGCGGCTGTTTGTTTAGCAATAATATCTGCTTTATTAAATATCCCATTAAAACAAGACTTTGCTATTACTGGAAGTTTAGATTTAAATGGAAATGTATTGGCAATTGGAGGAGTTAATGAAAAGATAGAGGCGGCAAAGAAATATGGGTTCAAGAGGGTTATAATTCCAGAGGCTAATTTAATTGATGTTATAGATAGTGAGGGAATAGAAATTATTCCAGTAAAAACATTGGATGAAATAATTCCTTTGGTGTTTGACTTAGATTCTATAAAAAATACAAAAACTGAAATATCTAAAATTGCTAAATAAATAATAAAAAGTGCTATTATGGACGAGAGAGAAATAGAAGAAAATATTAGAGTATTACATAAAAAAATTTTGGAATTAGAAAAAAGAGTAGATGCTAAACTAAAAGAGAATGAGAAAAAGATTGATGAAAAAGCCAATAAAATACTAAGTCAAGAAACTATATTAATTTTCGGATTATATTTAAAGATTATGGACGATATTAAAAAAAATTTAAAAATGATTCGTATTAACATAATACTCTTAGAAATTTTAATTATTTTTCTATACATTGCCGTTATAATATTAATGTTAAAGATATTTTAAGTGAAACTATGAATAAATCTCTATTTATTGAAATCTGTAAAAGATTATATGATAGAAAGTATGTAGTAGGTAGTGGAGGGAATGTTTCAGTTAGAGATAAAAATATAGTTTATTTAACACCAACTGGCTCTATTTTAGGATTTTTAAAAGAAGAAGATATTGCTATAATGGATTTAGATGGAAATGTTATAAAAGGAAATCCAACCTCTGAAAGAAATCTCCATTTAATGATTTATAAAAAAAGAAAAGATATAAATGCAATAATTCACACTCATTCAATTGTCTCTACTTTTTTATCAATAATAGACAAAGAAATAGAAATATTAACAGCAGATGGAAAAGTATTTTTAAAGAAAATTGGATATGTTGATTATTACAAGGCAGGGAGTTTAAAATTGGCAGAAGAAACTGCAAAAAGAGATGAAGATGTAATAATATTAAAAAATCATGGTGTAGTTTGCTTAGGAAAGGATTTAATTGATGCCTATATAAAAGTAGAAACCTTAGAGGAGCAGGCAAAACTAACTCTTTTAAAATTTCTTGTAAATAATAAATAAATTTTTTTGATTATTTAACTCTCTCTAATTCACTAACTATACTCCATATCTGTGTCCTTGTATGAAGTGGCATATTAGGATCGTTACTAATTTCATCCAATATATGAATTGCAGTCGCACTCCTTACAATTGGTTCTTCATCCTCTTTTAAAATAGTCTCTTTGGCCTTTTCTGCTGCTGCTCTAATGTTTCTTGGAACAGTAGTATCATTAATTATCTCATCTAACATTAATACAACATCTTTTAATATCTCTTCAGGAGTTTTTTCTCTTGCCGCACTACCAAACACCATAACACCCACCTCACAATTTGATATTATTTATCTAAATTACATCAAATAATATATATCAAACTTATTATCTAAATTATTACTTATTTATTGTTAAGAAATATTTAGGCTTATCGGTGATAATGTTATGTGTGGAATTATTGGATACATAGGAGATGAAAAGGCGTCAAAGATTTTACTGAATGGTTTAAAAAGATTGGAATATAGGGGATATGACAGTTGTGGAATTGGTGTTATTAACAAAGATATGTTAATTATTAAAAAGGATGTTGGAAAAGTTGATGAAGTATCTAAAAAAGAAGATTTTTTAAGTGTTGAGGGTAATATAGGAGTAGGACATTGTTTGCATCCAGATACCTATATTATTCTATCAGATGGAAGGATAAAAAAGATTTCTGAAATTGATGATAAAGATGAAGTTGTATCAGTTAATTTTGAAGATTTGAAACTATATAACAAAAAAATCAAAAAGTTTAAACATAAAGCACCAAAGGTATTATATAAGATAAAAACACCTTTTTCTGAACTTATCACAACTGGAGAACATAAACTGTTTGTGGTAGAAAATGGAAGGATAGTTGAGAAATGTGTTGAGGATTTGAATGGTAGTGAGTTAATTGGTATAGTAAGGAAGTTAAATTATAATTTTAATGATAAAGTTGAGTTTAAGGATATTATAAATCCAATCAAATTCCCAAAAACCCCTACTCCCGAATTAATGCAAATTGTTGGTTATATTATTGGAAATAGATGCTCTTCAAATAGAATGTTGAGATTAAAAGATGAAAGAAAAGATGTCTTGGAATATTACAATAAACTATTTAATAATGTTTTTAACTTAGAAGGAAATATCAAAAAAGATAATGGTTATTACATATTGGAGATAAATAACAAATACTTGGTGGATTGGTTTAAAAAGAACATTCCAGAGTTGTTAAATAAAAGAACTCCAGAATTTGTATTTAGATTAAATAATGATTTAGTTGCATCATATTTAAGGGGAATATTTGATGCAGAAGGTTATATAGGAGTTGATGCTAAGCAAATTGGTATAGGAATGACTTCTGAATGTCTTATAAAAGAAATTCAGTTCTTGTTGTTGAGATTTGGAATTTTAGCATCATATTTAAAAAATGTATATAAACTTCTTATAAGTGATAAAAAATCCTTTGAATTATTTAAGAAATACATTGGCTTTAACAAAATGGAAAAATTAAACAGTATATTAAACAAAATGAAAGGTCTTAACTTTAAGTATATTTCAGTTCCAATGACTAAAAAAGAAATAATAGAATTTGTAGGCGTTTCATTAAAAACAATAAAAAGTGAAGATAACTATTGCACTGATTACACAATAGAAAAGATTATTAAAGAGTTAAATAGTAGAGGATTATATGACAAAGCAAACTATATAAAAAAATTTTTAAATGGAGATGTAGTTTGGACAAAATTTGAGATTGAAAAGATTGAGTCAGATGTTGAGTATGTTTATGATTTAGATGTTGAAGATTATCACAACTTTATTGGAAACCTAATAATTAATCATAATTCAAGATGGGCAACGCATGGTAATGTAAGCAAAGAAAACGCTCATCCACACACTGATTGCAATGATGAAATAGCAGTGGTTCATAATGGGATAATTTCTAACTATAAAGAATTAAAGGAGGAATTAATTAAAAAAGGACATAAGTTTAAATCAGATACAGATACAGAGGTTATTCCTCATTTAATTGAAGAAGAATTAAAGAAATTTGAATATATAAATGAAGAAAATTACATAAAAGCCGTTAAAAATGCAATTAAAAAACTAAAAGGAACTTATGCATTAGTTATAATAAATAAAAACTTTCCAAACCTATTAATTGGAGCAAGAAATGAAAGTCCTCTAATTTTAGGGGTTGGAAATAATAGTTATTATTTAGGTAGCGATGTTACAGCATTTTTAGATTATACAAATAAGGCGATTCCATTAGAAGATGGAGATATTGTTATAATTAAAAAAGAAAATGATAATTATAAAGTTGTTATAGAAAATGATGGAAAAATTGTAAATAGGGATATAATAGAAATTGATTGGGATATTACATCGGCTGAAAAGATGGGATATCCTCACTTTATGTTAAAGGAGATTATGGAACAGCCAGAAGTTTTAAAAATCTCTGCTAAAATATCCTCTGAGGAAATTAAAAAATTGGCAGAGTGGATAAAAGATTATGAAAGGGTTTATTTTGTAGCTATGGGAACATCATTACATGCGGCAATGGTTGCTGAATATCTATTTTCAAAGTTAGGAAAAGTTGTTATTGCCTGTGATGCATCAGAGTTTTTAAATAAAGGAGTGGTAGATGAAAAAACATTGGTTATAGGAATTACTCAAAGTGGAGAGACTTATGATACTTTAAAGGCTTTAAGATTCGCTAAGAAAAATAAAGCTAAAACAGGAGTTATAGTAAATGTTATTGGAAGTTCTGCAACAAGAGAGGCGGATATAACCATTATGATGGGTGCAGGAATTGAGATTGCTGTTTGTGCTACTAAAACTTACACTTCTCAATTAATGATAATTTATAGATTGTTTATAGAGTATGGAAAACTTATTGGTAGGGATATGAGTAAATATGAAAAGGAAATTGAAAAAATCCCTGAATATGTAAGAGAGGTTCTAAATAAAAAAGATATAATTAAAAATATTTCTCAAAATCTAAAAGTAAATAATTACATATTTATATCTAAGGGGATAAATATTGTTAGTGCATTGGAAGGGGCTTTGAAGTTTAAAGAAATTACTTATTTACATGCAGAGGGAATGAGTGGAGGTATGTTAAAGCATGGGACAATATCATTAATAGATGAAAATATGGATACAATAGCAATAGTGCCACCAAGAAGTTCCTCAGTGTATGAGTCATTATTATCAAATATTGAAGAAGTTTTAGCAAGAGGAGGAAAAGTAGTGGCTATAACACCAGTTGAAATTGATAATACATATAACATATTAGTTCCAGAAGTTATTGAGGAAATTTCTCCAATTGTATATGCTCCTGCATTTCAATTGTTAGCATACTATAAGGCAGTTGAACTTGGAAGAGATGTCGATAAACCAAGAGGTTTGGCTAAGAGTGTTACAGTTGAGTAGTTAGTTAAGAAATCACACCACAAATAATTATATAATTAATAACAAAAATATTATTATATATTCCATTAAAAAATTTACAACATATGTGGGGATGATTATGACAAATATAAGATACCCAGCAGTTGCAGGAATGTTTTATCCTTCACATCCTAATGAACTTATTGAATTAATAGAACAATGTTATTTACACAAATTTGGTCCAAAATCTATGCCAGTTCGTGGAACTTATAGGAAACCTATTGGATTACTATGTCCTCATGCAGGATATATATACTCTGGCCCTGTAATGGCACATTCATATTATGAGTTATCAAAAAGAGTAGATACTATTGAAGAAATTACAGCTGTTATTTTAGGGCCTAATCATACAGGATTAGGTTCGGGAGTTAGTGTTATGGATGGTGTATGGAGAACGCCATTAGGAGATGTAAATAGTGATGAAAAATTTGTTGAAGAACTTTGGAAAAAATGTGATATTATTGACTTAGATGAAACAGCTCATTTAAATGAGCATTCTATAGAAGTTCAATTACCATTTTTAAAGCACTTAGAATTATTAAATATTGCCAAGTTTAAAATAGTCCCAATATGTATGATGTTTCAAGATTATGAAACTTCTATCGAAGTAGGATATTTTATTGCTAAAATTGCTAAAGAGTTGAATAGAAGAGTTGTAATAATTGCCTCATCAGATTTAAGTCATTATGAGCCACAAGAAATCGCTACAAAAAAAGATGCTATTGTAATTAAGCACATATTGGAAATGAATGAAAAAGATCTATATGAAGATGTCATAAACTACAATATATCAATGTGTGGATATGGACCAGTAATAGCAATGATAAGGGCAATGAAAATATTAGGAGCAACAAAATCAGAACTTCTGTGTTATGCTACTTCTGGGGATATAACAGGAGATTATTCAGCAGTTGTTGGATATGCCTCAGCAATTGTTGAATAAAAATAAAAAATAAAATATAATAATTTAAATTTTTCCTTCTAAAACAAGTTTTGCAAAAGTTTCAAAACTTCTATCATAGGTTTTTTCTACATCAGGTGGGAAACAGCATGCTGGTAACTGTCTATTTTTTAAATGATAATGCAAACATTCACAACACATTCCCTTTTTAGAGCATGAAGGATAACTGCAATTACATCTTTTTAAGTTTATTTCTTTATTTGGACAATCCATTCTATCACCTTATTTTTGATTATTTCCTTCTTCTAAACTTTTTAAGAAATTTGCTATTTTATTTACTAAGATTTCTGCCTCTTCTTCATTTGTAGGATATTTAACTTTTAAGGTAGGAATATTCTTTCTTCTAACTAAGTATAGAGTTAGTTCATTGGTTCTTTGACATCCAATACATCCAAAGGCAATAGGTGCATCTTCCATTATTATAGCTGCCTCAGCCTCTTCAATCAAAGGACCAATTAAAGCCATCCTTCCTCTAACACCAGAAGGCACTTCAACAGCGGCATACTTTAAACCTTGCTTAGGAACTTCATCAGTTATGTTCATAGGAGGGCTATCTATTTCTGGATTTCTAACTAAATTTCCTATAACTATATTTAAATTCAATGGCTTGTGTCCAAATCTTTCAACTAAATCAGTTAATATTAAACTATTTGGAGGATATATAAATATTTTTTTCATTACATCACCTTAAAATTTTATTATTTATTTTGGGAATGCATCTTCTGGTAAGAATTTATAGAGTTCAGGTCTTCTTGCAATGGTTAATATGTCTTCAAATATTCCTGCTGTGATATCTACAACTCCTACTGCACCAACTATATTATTTTCATTGTCCTTTATAGGAGTTACTATAACTGGTAAGCCAGAATAAGGCCCTAAAATAGGCGTGGCTTTAATAACTTCGCCTTTTTCAATTGCTACCTTTAAAACATATCCTTCATAGTTTGTATCTACAACATCCCCTTTTTCTAACCTAACTCCTGGTTTATTTTTACTTCTCATAGCTACTGGAAGTTTATTTACTAACATATGAATAGATTTGGCTATTGGTATTAAATCCTTTGCTTCAGAATTTTCAGATATGCATATCATATTATCTCCCCTATAATTTAAGTTAAACATTTAAGTAATAGTTTGTTTCTACTAAAATATTAAATTAACTATGTCAATTTTTATTGGTGATAAAATGGAAAAAATTACTTGTGTTGGTCATACAGCCCTTGACTATATATTTAATGTAGAAAAATTTCCAGAGCCCAATACATCAGTTCAAATACCCTCTGCGAGAAAATACTATGGAGGAGCGGCGGCAAATACTGCGGTAGGCATAAAAAAACTTGGAGTAGATTCTGAACTTTTATCCTGTGTTGGATATGATTTTAAAAATAGTGGGTATGAAAGATATTTAAAGAATTTAAAAATAAATATTTCAAAACTTTACTACTCTGATGAAGAGGAAACTTCAAAAGCGTGGATATTTACAGATAAAGATAATAATCAAATTACTTTCTTTTTATGGGGAGCGGCTAAGCATTATAAGGAAATAGACCCACCTAAATTCAATACAGAAATAGTTCATATCGCTACAGGAGACCCTGATTTTAATTTAAGATGTGCTAAAAAGGCTTATGGAAATAATTTAATTTCTTTTGACCCTGGTCAAGATCTACCACTATATTCAAAAGAAAGTTTATTAGAAATTATTGAACATACAAACTTTTTGTTTATGAATAAGTATGAATTTGAAAAAGCATCTAAGTTATTAAACTTTGACATTGAAGATTACTTAAATAGAGTAGATATTCTCATAGTTACTAAAGGCTCTAAGGGTAGTGTAATATATACAAAAGATAAAAAAATAGAGATTCCTTGCATTAAGGCAGAGAAGGTTGTAGATCCTACAGGAGCAGGAGACAGTTATAGAGCAGGATTTTTATCTGCATACATTAAAGGATATGATTTAGAAAAATGTGGTTTAATTGCTTCAGCAACTGCCTCCTTTGTAGTTGAGGCAAAAGGTTGCCAAACGAATTTACCAACTTGGGATATGGCTATCGAAAGATTAAAGAAATATGGTTTTAGAATATAAGAAGATAAAGAGGGATATGTATGAAAGATAAAGAAGAGATTATAAAAAACATAAATAAATTAAAAGAGGAAAAAAATGCCATAATATTGGCTCACAATTATCAACCAAAAGATATTCAAAAAATAGCAGATTTTTTAGGAGATTCTTTAGAGTTATGTATTAAAGCTAAAGAAACAGATGCAGATATAATAGTATTTTGTGGCGTAGATTTTATGGCTGAAACTGCAAAAATATTAAATCCTGATAAGAAAGTTTTAATGCCAGAAATTGAAGGAACTCAATGCCCAATGGCTCATCAACTACCTCCTGACATCATAAAAGAGTATAGAGAAAAGTATCCAGATGCTCCATTGGTTGTTTATGTAAATACTACCGCTGAAACTAAGGCGTTGGCAGATATTACATGTACTTCAGCAAATGCAGATAAAGTAGTTAATTCCTTAGATGCAGAGACTGTATTATTTGGGCCAGATAACAACTTAGCATACTATGTTCAAAAGAGAACTGATAAAAAAATCATTCCTATCCCAATAGGTGGGGGATGCTATGTTCATAAAAAATTTACTCTTGAAGACTTAAAGAGAGTTAAAGAAAAATATCCAAATGCTATTGTTTTAATTCATCCAGAATGTAATCCAGAACTGCAAGATAACGCTGATTATATAGCAAGTACAAGCGGAATGCTAAAAATCGTTTTAAATTCTGACGAAAAAGAGTTTATAATTGGAACTGAGGTAGGGATGATAGATAGAATTGAACTCGAACTTGAAAAAATTGGAGAGAAGAAAGTGTTAATTCCTTTAAGAGAAGATGCTATATGTAATGAAATGAAAAAAATAACCTTACAAAAGATAGAAAAAAGTTTATTAGAGGAAATATATGAAATAAAATTAGATAAAGATATTATAAAGAGAGCAAAAGTAGCAATTGAGAGAATGCTTAATATTAAGGGATAAAATGAGAGTTGAAAATAGTGAAATATTTGAAAAATATTTTAAAAATTTATCAGATAGAGAGAGGGCAGTATTTGAAGGAGGTATTACTCTTGGGGCGTTATTTCACCAATTTGTTGGAACTCCTGTAAGTAAAAAAAATAAAGAATTATTAGAGAGGGCTATAGAGGAATCTATGAAAAATCAACCTTTTGTATATGACATGAAAGTAAAGATTAAAAATTTAGAAGAAAAATATGTTTCATTAGATGGGAAAATGTTAAATGTAGATTTAAAAATTAAAGTAAATAATGTTATTGCTCACTTAAAACTTGAATACATCCCAGAGATTGACTATCCTTTGATGTATGTGAAAGATTTTGAAGAAAGGTGAGTAATATGAGAAAGTTGTTATTTATTTTATTAATTTTTTCAATACTTTCCTTTGTCTATCCTTCAGAGGTTGAATATAAGTATGCAAGTTCTATTCCTATAAATTTTGTTCCTTTATCAGAAATTAAAAGTGTTGAAGAACTTAAATATCTTTTAAATGACAATAATACATTAACTATATTTTGTTTAGATAACGATACAATTAATAAAGATATTCTGTATTATTTAGGAATAAAGAAATATATTCCATCAAAAATACCGGATTATGGTAATTATACCTATGTAGAAAATAATGGGATTTTTATAATCTATCCAAAAAAGTATAGTATCTATGAGAAAAATGGAGAATTGATATACTATCCTCCAAAAAAAGAAAATTATAGCAAATATGAATTTGTAAAACCCTATAAAGTAAAAGTTTCAAACATTTCAGAAATCCCTAACTATGATGGTTATGTTTTAATAAAAAATGCTACCTTTATCTTATATCCAAAAAAATACATTATTGAAGGAAATGATGGAGTAATCTACTATAATCCTCCAAAAGAACCAGAAGATGAATATAGATATGAATATACATATACTTATCCACAAAAGTGTATTCCAGATTATTATGGCTATGTATTCATTGACAACAACAGTAATTTTATAATCTATCCAAAAAAGTATGTTGTTACTACTAAAGATGGAGCAATTATATTTAATCCCCCAGTTGATGTTAAAGAAATTCCAATCTACAAAATTAACTATAAAAAAGTAGATAATGGAGTTTATGAACTTAAAAAAAATAAACTTCTCTTCCTATATCCCACAACATTAAATGATAAGAAAACCCTTGACATTATTGGAGAGTATATAGCAAATAATGGGGGAGTATTTGCATATATAAATAAAGTTCCTCCATACTATAAGCATATACTTGCCACAGGCGTTGCTATAGATAAAATAATTCCAGATGAAAATGGAGATTACGCCATAGATGTTGCTGGTAGGAAGATTAAAGTTGATGTGTTAGACGATGAGATTATTTACAAAAAATTAAATTATATAAATTCTTTAAGACTTTTAGGAATAAATGTAAGTTATATAGTAACAGGTAGTGAAGGAATAAAACTCGTTCAAAAATCAGATGTTAGTCAAGACGAATTAGAATATTTATATAATGATTATTGGTTTAAAAAAGTTTATACAAACTACACACACCTCTACTTTAATCCAGAAAAATTAAGTAGTTTTTTAAAAACCACTAAGAACTTTAAATTTGATATATTGGCTTTAAGTTACTATCCTTTAATTTATGTTGATAAAGCCCCAGAAACTTTCCAAAATGACCCAATTGGTGGTTATTATCCAAAAGTAATAAGTTATAAAGAAACAGAAGAATATGGTTATTGGGAAGAGGGTCCTAAAAGTGAAAACTATTACTATCATTTAGATTATGGTGAGCCATACTGGAATGGTAATGCTAAGGAAACATCTAATTGGTATTATGAAGGAAAACCTGTATCTCCTAAAAATGATAGTGAAATGTGGGAAAGATATAAATATTTTAATCACTGGTTTGTAAAAAATTACGCCTATGCTCTTGCAAGTGGTTGTGATGGTTTATTCTTAGAAAGTTCAGATAAATACTTGGTAGATGCAATTTTAGGGAAAGAAAATGAAGATATTGACTGGAAATTAGATGTAAAAGGTAAAGTAAAATACATAGTAATTCCTGGAAAAAAAGGATTTTATATAGAGAATGGTATTCCTATAATTAGAATTCCAACACCTCTAAAAGAGATTTATGGAGTAAATGTTGTTTCAACACTATATATACCTCCAAAAGAAGAAAACTTTGGAGTTTATATTGCAGATATTAGAAACTATAACACTAACTTACTTTTAAATCTAAAAGAAAACGAAACTGATATAGTTTCGTTTGAAGATTTAGCAAAATGGTTAAGTAAATATGTAAATAATGACATATATTATAATGGAACAGATTTAATAATTAAAGATAATAAAGGAATAAAAGTTACAATTTATAAGAAGAATTTCACAGTAAATGAAAGTTATAGTTTTGAAGAATTTGATAAAGAACATAATAAATATGTAATTGTAAATCCTCCAAAAGTTATTCCTTTAAATTAAATATTTTTAATTTTGGTGATAAAATGAAAGTAGGATTTTATAATATTCAAGGAGGAACAGGAAAAACCACAATTGCCGCTAATTTTGCTTACATTCTTAGTCAGTCAGTCAAAACTATACTAATAGATTGCGATTTATATGGAGGAACCTTATCCTTAATATTTGGTCTAGAAGATGTGGATCAAAACTTAAATACATATTTATCTGGAGACTCAACTATGGAAGATATTATTTATAACTATGAAGATTTAGCAATTATACCAACAGGAGTAACCTCTGATATTTTTGGATATAAAATAGATATAGAAAAATTTATTGAATTGGTTGAAGTTTTATCTGATGAGTATGATGTAATAGTTTATGATTTTCCACCAAACATTCCAGAGAGTAGTATTCTTTTGGCTTATGGTAGTGAGGAAAACTTAATTAATAAAGTAATTGTAGTAGGAGAAGATAGTATTCCAGCAATAGTAAATTCATTAAAAAGTATAGATCTGTTAAAAGATTTTGGAATTGGGCTGACTGGAATTATAGTAAATAAATATAGAGGACTTACAGATCTTAGCGAAATAGCAGATGATATTGTAGGGGTTTTATCATATGATCCTAATGTAGAAAGACAGTGGTCAGAGAGCAAACCAATAGTAAAAATTAAAACAAAATTTTCAAAAGAATTGAATAATCTTACTCATGATATTGCAAGTGTATACTTAGAAAAGGACTTGGCTTCATTAAGAGCTTTAAAGATAGCAAAAGCTCTATCTGGGCTTTCTGAGGACGAATTTAAATAATTACAAAAGATATAAAGGGAGAATAATGCTAACAAAAAGAATAATTCCATGTTTAGATATTAAGGATGGAAGAGTAGTTAAAGGAACAAAATTTTTGAATTTAAGAGATGCTGGGGATCCTGTTGAATTATCTCAATATTATGACAATGAAGGGGCTGATGAGTTAGTATTTTTAGACATTACTGCATCAGCAGAGAAGAGAGATATAATTATCGATGTTGTAGAGAGAACAGCGGAAAAAGTATTTATTCCCTTAACTGTTGGTGGTGGAATTAAATCAATTGAAGATTTTAGAAAAATTTTAAGGGCTGGGGCAGATAAAGTTTCAATAAACACAGCGGCTGTAAAAAATCCTAATTTAATTAAAGAAGCGAGTGAAATATTTGGCTCTCAGTGTGTAGTTGTAGCAATTGATGCTAAAAGGCATTATGTCAATGAAGATGAAATAAATTCTATTGATAAAAATGTAGTTAAAGTTGAAGATGGTTACTGCTGGTTTGAAGTTTATATATATGGAGGTAAGAAAGAGACAGGAATAGATGCAATTGAGTGGGCTAAAAAAGTTGAAAAATTAGGGGCAGGAGAAATACTATTGACGAGTATTGACAAGGATGGAACAAAAAGTGGCTATGATTTAATATTAACGAGAGAAATATCTAAAAGCGTTAAAATTCCAGTGATTGCCTCAGGAGGAGCAGGAAAACCAGAACATGTTTATGAGGCCTTTATTTATGGAAAGGCAGATGCCGCACTAATGGCTGGGATATTACACTATAAAGAATATACAATAGAAGAAATAAAAAAATATTGTATAGATCGAGGAATACCAATAAGAACCTTATAATTTTTTAAATATTTTTAAGTTTTAATGCTTTTAAAACTTCGTCTTTTAATATCTCTAAGATCTTTTTTCTATATTCGAGGAATTCAATACTTGTTCTATCTCTTGGTCTTTCTAATTCAATTTTAATTATTTCTTTTATTCTTCCCGGTCTTGCTGTTAAAACTACTACTCTATCTGAAAGATACACTGCTTCATCTATACTATGTGTTACAAAAAATACAGTTTTTTTCTGTTTTTGCCATATTTTTAATAACTCATTTTGCAAAATATTTCTTGTTTGTGCATCTAATGCTGTAAAAGGTTCGTCCATTAAGACGATCTCTGGATCGTTAGCCAAAGTTCTCGCAATTGCTACTCTCTGTTGCATTCCACCACTCAGTTGATATGGATATGCGTTTTCAAAACCTTCCAATCCTACAAGTTTTATATATTTTTTAGCAATTTCTATTCTTTCTTTCTTTGGAATACCTTTTAACTCTAAACCAAATGTGACATTTTTTAAAACAGTCCTCCAAGGCATTAATGTATATTGCTGAAATACAACCCCTCTATCAGCTCCTGGTCCCTTTACTTCTTTTCCATCTAATAGAACTCTACCCTCTGTGGGATATTCTAATCCTGCAATAATCCTTAATAAAGTGGTTTTTCCACAACCACTTGGACCTACAACCGTTAGAAATTCATTTTCATAAACCTCTAAGTTAATATTTTCCAATGCTTTAACATAATTTCCATTAAATTCATAAATTTTTGATAAATTCTCAACTTTTAATTTTACTTTCATTTTATCACTTTTTATTTTAACATTTTTCTCCAAACAAAGTATTTATCCTCTATGTATCTTAATCCTCTATCTAATGTAAGCCCTATTAAACCTATAATTATCATACAGGCAATAACTACATCCATTCTACTTAAAGAATAGGCATACATAATTAGATAACCTAAACCTGAATTACTTGAAGGTAGCATCTCTGCGGCAACGACACACATCCAAGCAATTCCAGCCCCTACTCTAAGACCTGTTAAAATACTAGGTGAAGATGCAGGAATAACAACTTTTATTAAAATATCCTTTTCTTTAGCCCCTAAGGTTAAAGCCGCCTCAATCAACGGTTTAGGGACACTTTTTACCCCAGATATAGTATTTATAAGTATTGGGAAAAATGCTCCTATAAGAATAATAAATATCATCGACATCTCTCCAAGACCAAACCAAGCCAATGATAAAGGAACCCATGCCAATGGAGGAATAGGCCTTAACATTTCAATTATTGTATCTAATAAATTATTAACTAATGTAAAATAACCCATAAGTATTCCTAAAGGAACGGCTACAATTGATGCCAATATAAATCCACTAAGAACTCTCTTTATACTAACAATCGTATTATCTACTAAACTTCCAGTGCCTAAAATTCCATTAAAAGGGTGAATTAAAACATTGATAACATCTTCAACTCTTGGCAATATAACAGGATTATTTATATATATAGCCAAAATTTCCCACAATATAATGGCACAAATTGGAGAAACAATTTTTAATAAAAAATTCTTTAAACTTAACTTCACAAATATCCCCTTTTTATTTTATCTCAAATGAGATTTATTAAATATAAATAAAACTTTAAATTAAGGTATTTAAAGTTTTTTATTTTTTATAAATGATATCATTCCCAGAGGGTTCCATTTAAATAACTAATAATTTTATCATTAGTTTTATTGTATATCTTACCAAGTAATACTTTAATTTTTAAACCTTCATTAGTATTTATTTTTTTAACATTTTTTATTTTTATAACCATCTTCATCTTTCTCATAAAATCTAAAAATTCTTCTAAATCTTCTTCATTATCAAATATAACTTCAAAATCCTCTGAAACTCTTTCTCCTCTTGCTACTTTCTCAATAGTTTCAGTCATCGGTAGTAAAATATATTCTCCTAAATTTTTAGCTCTTTGTTTTCTCTCTTCAATAGATTCTTTAAATTCAAAACTCATAAAACCTTCTCTTACAATTCTGCTAAATATAAAATCAACTCCCAAGTCAAAGAAAAATGTAAATGCCGACTTTAAATCTTCACATTGCGTATAGTGAGTTGTATATTTTAAAGGTGGAACATCCATATCTGGATCTTTTAAAACTACCCCTTCTCTCCTTTTTTCTTCTAACTCTTTAATTATCTCTTTTATATAAATATGAGCCTCTTCTTTATTTACTATTTTAATTGGCTTAACATAGGGTAGATTATATTTCTCACAAAGTTCTATTCTATCTCTTATTGGGAGGGATTTATTAGTTTCTCTCTCTTTTATGTCAAAAATGTAAAATCCTAAATTTTCATAACCTCTATCAACTTCTTCGTAATAATATGGAGTGTATGGATTGTTCAATCCAATCATCTCTCCACATAGCATATAGTTGGGATAATCATCTAAAATCTCTAAATTTAATAACTTTTTAGCCTTTTTTGTTGTAAATGGACAGATGTATCCACTTCTCGTTAAAGCATAAGTTTCATTGTCTATTTTCACAATTCTTGTATTATATCCGTTTAATTTTTCCTCAATAACCACTTTATCTATAAAATGCTTTTTTATCGTAGGATAAAGAGTTAAAGCTCTATAAGTTTTAGGATAACCTCTAACTATATCAAGATTCTCGTTTAAGAATATTACAGTTCCTTTTTCAATGTGTATAAAGTTCTTTTTAAATAATAGTGTTCTTGTATCTCTATATTCTCCTTCTCTTAAAATTTTCTTTTTAAATGCTTTATTTATATCCTTTAAAGATAATCCAAGTTTTTCAGATATTTTTTTTAAGTCGTATGTTAAAACTTGCATAACTATCAACTCCCTATTCTATTTCTAAATATTCATATGGTTATATATTTAAACGCCTTCTAATCTTTTTTAGAATTTTGCTATACAATGTAATATTATATTTACTACCCAACTTTCCAAAATAATACTTAGTTTTCCAAGGATTTACATATAAATTAAAGTTAGATTTTAAAAGGTTTTTAGTTTTTTTATTTAATAAATTTAGAAATTCTTTTGGTGAAATATTACTTATATCCTCTATATTTATCTCATCAAATATCGTGTATGCGTTGCCAACTTCCCAAATAAAATGAGCATCACTTCCAAAACCTATTGAAAACTTATGTTTTTTAGCAAATTCTAACGCCTTTATGTTTGGCTCTAAACTACGGCATCTACTGTTAAAAACCTCAACAATGTCAATATATTTTAAGAATTCCTTTTCTTCTAAAACATTAAATTTAACTAAACTTCTTTTTCTATAAATATCAAATGGATGTGGAATATATATTAATCCTCCCTGCTCTCTAACTCTATCTAATGCCTCATATAAATCTAAATTTGGAGGAATTTCTTCATTTAGAAATAATCCTATAAATTCCCCTCTATTTGTAGCAATTTCTTCCCCAGAAATAGAAAAATTTAGTTTAGTTAATTTATTGTGATCACAAATTGCTGGAAGAATATTTTTCTTTATACACACTTTTTGTAGTAATCTTTTAGGATTTAAAGAGCATTTACTTTCTATACTGTGAATGTGCAAATCTACTTTCATTTAAACCACTTTAATTATTGTTTAAGTAAATAAGAATGGTTATTTATAGTATAGTTATTATATATTAGCAAAATATTTACATTTAATTTTTTAATAATATGTGGTGAATTTTATGAAAAAGTTGGGAATATTAGAAATTGTAGTAATCTTATCAATATTAATAACAGCAGGATCTTTGGCGTATAAGTATTTTACTTTAAGTAATGAAAATAATAAATATGTGTTTGATGGTAGTCAGATGTATAAATGTGCGTGGGTTTGTGAAAACATTTTGAATAAAAATATTCCTTTGTATGCTAAGGTTATAGGAAAATGGAGATATGGAAAACCATTTAATGGAACGGTTGAAATTTATAAAGCATCTGGTGGAACATTATATGCTATCTACCAAAATACAACAATAACTATTGGAGGTATTAATGCATATAAAGAGGATATTTCTGCAAGGAAGATAATATTAAAGCCATTGGGTAATGCTGTAATTATTTATAAGGTTAATCATACAAATGGAAAATCGTTCAAAGATATTGCCAACTATATTCAAAAACAGATAAACAATAATTTTAAAGATTTGAATATAACATATGTTTATATAAATGGTATGTTTGGAGCAGACACTAAGGAATATACACCAACTGAGATAGTAAATATAAGAAATAAACTATATGTTGATATATGTAAAGGATTGTATATAAATTTTTTAGATAATGGAGTTATATTAAGTGGAAAGATTAGTTTAAAAACCCTAAAAAATCTTGATAAGATTATTAACACTTCAAATGTCTCTACTTCCAACTTAGTAGTTTATATTGTAATAAATAGCTCAAACATCAACAACATTAGTAATAAATATCCAGTAATTACTTTGGGATAATATGATAGAATTAAACCATTTATTTTTAATATTATGTTGTATTTATCTAATTTTTTCAGATATTTCTTTATATTCATCCTTAGTGTTTTTATTCTCTGCGATATTTTTTTATATATCCTTTTTAGTTGGCAAAAGATTATATTTTAGGATATTTAATGAGAATAATATAAATGAAGAAATAAATAATTTTAACAAAAAAAATAAATCTATTTGGCTTTATATAGGATTGTTATTTGTGTTTATTGGTTTAATATCGATTTTGGCTGACATAATTTGGATTAACGACATTCCTCTTTTTAATCCAATAGTTAGATACCATTTAAATGTTTATTTCACAACCTTATCTCACTTAATATTTATTGGTTGGGCTTTGATTTTATCATACTATAATATAGAAAAAAAGAGAGTAAAAAAAGTTATACTTTATACTTTAATTTTGTCAATTCCTATTGCTTTGTTAGGTTATAGAACAAATGTTTTAGTCCTACTCTTATCAACGATTGCTGTCTTATACTACAAAAATTTAATAGAAACCAAGGATATTATAAAATACTTTGGAATTATATTCGTTTTATTGGTAATAATGTCTATTTTAAGGATGTATTTCCTTGGTGCTGGAGGAAATCCAATACTCTCAAGAATTGAATTAACTATGTCAGTTTATGATATATTATTTAATCATTTTAATGGAGTTTTAGATGGATATTTACACTATGCGGCAATATTTTCATATTTTGGGTTATGTAATGGTCCAAGGACTGTTATAGCCAATATATTAGGAATTTATGGAGTGAGTATAACTCCAACTATTGTTGGTAGTGTAGTAGCAGATTTTGGAACATTATCTATTATTCCTTACTTTGGTTTTTTAGGGATATATTTAGGATATTTATATATGTTGGCAAAGCATAAAGGAGGAGTTTATTTAGGTATTTATGGAGTAGTCTTTGCATATACATTGATAGCAGTTGAGAGTGGAATCTTAGATTTAGATGTTATAATCTATTATGTTTTTGGTGTATTACTATGCATTTATGCAACATTAAAAAGATTCTTAAAGAGATAGATTTATTTCATCCAGTTTTTATAGTAGTTTTTGGGCATTTGGCAATAATTTTATTGGCATTACCATATTTAAATAAAATAGGAATTTACAACTTTTTAAAAATCTTATTAGTTGTTGGGATTTTTTTAATATCCTTTTCTTTGCCATTTTTTGTAGATATAAAATTGGAAATAAATAAAAATATTATTAAAAATTTATCTTTATTGTCTTTTTTGATATTGACAGGTTATGGTTCTTTTGCTATAACTCACTCAATACTATTTACATTTATTTATTTAATTATTATAATCTTAATAGTTAAGTTATTTGTAAAATATCAAAATAGCAAGTTTTTTAATAATTTAGTATTCTTAGGAGGGGTTTTATCTTTTATTTTAATTGTTTTAAAGTATAAAGGGATTCCATTACTAAATTATAATATAAGGATGGCTATAAACTCTGAGCCATTGAGATTAATATCAACTGGCTTATTAATATATTCGGGCATTGAAAATATTTTTTATTTTGCAGTAGGTTTTGTTTTATTAACTCTCTTAGGATATAAAGCTGGAATTTTAATGCTCACTGTTTCATATATAATTTACAAATACAAAAATAAAATAAATTTAAAACATCTTATTTTGATATTTTTAGGGCTATTTTTAATCTTAAATATCGTTGGCTTTATAGTACTTTTAAATTCAAATCAACATTGGAAAATAGGTTTTTTAAATTTACTATGTTATAGGGCATACTTTGATTTGACTGTATTTAATAAAATTTTGGATATTAGTTCATTGTTTGGTTTAGGATATAATATAATATTAACTCCTAACGGAGAGAGCTATATAGGACAAATACTTTTTGGTTATAAGCATAATATAACAACATTAATGTTTGGTAGTGTATTCTTAGACTTTGGAATATTTAGTTTTTTATTTGCTATATTTTTAGGTTATGTTTCAAAGTATATATATAATGGAGATAAAAAACTCTATGCCATTTATGCCTCGATACTATTAACTTACTGTGAAGTAGGAATTAACTATGGCTTTTTGATTGTTTTACTTTTCTTAATATATTTAAATTCATTAGAGGTGGATTTTGATGGTAAAGTATATAATAAAAACTCAGAGAGGCTTTGAAAATATTGTTGTAAATAGATTAAAAGATTATGTTGAAAACTTTAACTATATTGTGTCACCAGATGGTTATCATGGAGTTGTAATAATTGAAAGTGAGGAAGATATTGAAGATAAAATTTTACAAATTCCAGAAGTTGAGAGATGTTTAAAGGTTTATTTTGAAACTGAGGCAGAATTTGAAAAAATAGTCAATATGGCTGAAAAAATTAAAGATTATATACAAGAAGGAGAAACATTTGCAGTAGAGACCAAAAAAAGAGGAAAACACGATTTTAATTCAATTGATGTAAATATTGTCTTGGGAGCTAAGATTAAAGATTTAACTAATGCAAGTGTTGATTTAGAGAGACCTGATAAAGTTATTCATGTTGAGATCTTTAAAGATAAGGCATACATCTGTATAACTAATAAAGATAGATATAAAAAATACACAAAAGATAAAAGAAATGCAAGAGAATTATTTAAAAAAGTGGTTATTGTCCAAATGCCTTATTTAGGAGAAAAAATTGTTTGTAAAAGGTTTGGAGAGGCAATAGGTAGAGCCGCTCAAGGATTTGAGGTTAAGGAATTAATTATATCTCCAAAAGAGAAAGTAGATGCCTACGAGTTAATGGAATTCATAAAAGGGGTTAAAATTGGGCAACATTCAAGATATGAGATTCAAAAGAGAGCATATCCATTTGAAATTTCTTTAGTTCCTGTAACTGTTCAGGATCTATATCAAGTTATTAGAGATAAGAGGAGAAATAATAGATTAATAATAATAACTGATCCAAAAGGAGAAGAAATTTCAAAAATAAAAGATAAATTATCCTATGATTTAAGAAAAAAGAAGGAAATAGTAGTATTCTGTGGTTCAAGGGAGGGAATACCAATAGGATTGTTTAGATTTGCTGATTATGTAATTGACTTAGCCCCTCATATGACATTTGCTACAGAACATGCCATTCCATCTGCATTAATAGCTTTATGGAGTATATATAGTGGTGAAAAGAGTTCAGACGAATAAGTAATTTTTAAATTTTATAATAAAAAATGCACTGCACCCACTATGGGGTGCAGTTAAAATATACACCCTACCTACTTTGAGGTAGGGTTAGAAACAGTTTCTTAATTTCTGTATATTATTAATTAACCGATGAGAGGGCTCTGCCTTCGAGATTAATATAATTTTTAATTTTGATAAAAAGGTTTATGGGGCTGTTTCCGTTCAGCCCAAAGTCCAATGAACTCACAAGGGAGAGATTGGTAATCTCGATGAATCTGTGAGTTGAAGACAACTCATTTCCAATGCTATCGGATTTTATATAAATTAAGTTGTTAAATACTATGCTATGAAAATGGGAAACGGTTAGAATGATTTTTTATTATTTTATTTACTCTTATGTATATTTTAACTGTTATTTAATATTTTTGGTCTTTATTCTAAATCCCTTGGATCTATTAATTCTCCTTTAACAGCACAAGCAGCAGCAGTTATTGGTGATGCTAAATAAATCTCTGCCTCTAAGGAACCTTGTCTTCCTTTAAAGTTTCTATTTGATGTTGAAACACAAACCTCTCCTGGTCCTAAAACTCCATACAATGAACCCATACATGCAGAGCAAGATGGATTTGTAACTACACAACCATACTTTAAGAATTTCTCAATTATTCCCTCTTTTAAAGCTTTTAAATACTCTTCTCTTGATGCAGGGGTAACTATAACTCTAACATCATCTGCTATTCCTCCATGCTTATCAATAATTTCAATAGCCATCTTTAAATCTTCTAATCTTCCGTTTGTACATGAGCCAATAAATACTTGATCTATTGGCTTTCCTGCAACTTCTCTTGCTGGTTTAACATTATCTACATTGTGTGGACAAGCAAAAACGGGCTCTATCTTGTCAGCCTCAATTTCATAAACTTCGGCAAATTCTGCATCTTCATCCCCCTTTACAATTTCAAATGGTCTATCAGTTCCATGTTTTTTCATAGCCTCTTTTACATATTGAATAGTTTTTCCATCTGGCTCAATAATTCCAGTTTTTCCACCCATTTCAATAGCCATGTTAGTCATGGTCATTCTTGAAGCAATACTCATCTTCTTTACAGTTTCTCCTCCAAATTGGCATGCCTTATATGTAGCTCCATCAACTCCAACTTCTCCTATAATTGATAAAATAACATCTTTTGAAGTAACATAAGGTTGTAAATCTCCTGTAATGTTGAAGTAAATTGTTTCAGGAACTTTAAACCATAATTTACCAGTAGCAAACACATGAGCCATGTCAGTTGAACCTATTCCTGTGGCAAAAGCTCCAAAAGCTCCATGTGTGCATGTATGACTATCAGCACCAACAACAACTTCTCCAGGGGCTATATGCCCTTTTTCAGGTAACACTTGGTGGCAAACACCTTCTCTTATATCATAGAAATACTTAATACCTTGTTCTTTAACAAATTTTCTCATTAATATGTGGTTTTCAGCGGCTTTTATACTATCAGCAGGAACTTGGTGGTCAAAAAGAATAACTATTTTTTCTGGATTCCAAACTTTCTCAATTCCATACTCTTTTAATGTATTGACTGTTAAAGGTCCTGTAATATCATGAACCATTGCCACATCAATGTTTGCCATTACAATATCTCCTGGATTAACCTCTTTCTTTCCAGAAGCTTTTGCTAAAATTTTCTCGACAATTGTCATTCCCATACTATCACCTTGTTATCTTAATGTTGGTAATACTATCATAATCTAAGTTTATATATAAAAAGGTTATAATCAATAATATTAGTGATATCTCGTTGAAAAATTAAAATAAAATTTTAGTTTAAATTATTCTTTTTTATTTTTCTCTAAGTAATTTATAGAACCAAGGTTCTTCATAATTTTTTAAATCTTTAACATAAGGACAATCTTTTGGGAAAACACCTGCCATAATACCTTCCATAACTGTTAAACATCCATGTTCAAATCTATTATTATATACTTTGCATAATTTTGTTTTTTTATCTAAATGTGGGCAGTAGATAACTTCTAAACCTTTTTCTGTTTTATATGCGTGTAATATGCAACATCTTCCACATCTTTCACATAATTCATCTGGAAAAATTTCTTCACTTATCTTTATGACTTTATCTTTTTTGAATCTTAATGTTTTCATAATATCTCTCCATAAATATAAAGTAAATATAAAGAAAGTTTTAAAAGATTATAAATAAATAATATATAAATTTTATGCAAAAATTATTTTTAATTCCTCGATGATGAGTAATAAAAGCTGAATTAATATGATGAACCCTTTCGGGGTATCTGAGAGGAATTAATTTTTATTTAATTCATTAAGACAGTGATGAATATGGTAGAAAATTATAAAGTTTATGTGGAAGGATATGGATGTGTATTAAACACTGCTGACACTGAAATTATAAAAAATTCTTTAAGAGAGTGTGGCTTTATAGTAGTTGATAATTTAGAGGAAGCGGATATTGTAATAATAAACACATGCGTTGTTAGATTAGAAACTGAAAATAGAATGATTTACAGAATAAATGAGATTAAAAATTTAGGAAAAGAGGTAGTGGTTGCTGGATGCTTACCAAAGGCTTTAAAAAATAAGGTTAAGGGATTTTTACACATATATCCAAGAGAAGCACATAAAGCAGGAGAAATTTTAAAATATTATTTAAAATATAAAAAAAGAGAAAAATATATTGAGGAGGAGATTAATAAAACATTATACAAAAAATTAGATTATATAAAACCCTCTTTAATCACTCCACTACCAATATGTGAAGGATGTATAGGAAATTGCTCTTATTGTATTGTAAAAATAGCAAGAGGTAATTTAATATCATACCCAAGAGAGAAAATCGTTAAAAAAGCAGAAGTATTAATAAAAAGTGGAGTCAAGTGTTTATTTATTACTGCCCAAGATACTGCATGCTATGGGTTAGACATTGGAGATAACTTAGTTAATTTATTAAATGACTTAACCCAAATAGAAGGAGAATTTATAATGAGAGTAGGAATGATGCACGCTAAAAATGTTCAGCCAATTTTAGATGAACTAATAGAGGTTTATCAAAATGAAAAAGTTGGAAAATTTTTACATCTACCCCTTCAAAGTGGAGATGATGAAATTTTAAAGAAAATGAAGAGAGGTTATACGGTAGATGAATTTAAAGAAATTGTCAATGAATTTAAAAGGAAAGTTAAAAATCTCTGCTTTACAACCGATGTTATAGTTGGATTTCCCGGGGAGACAGAGGAGCAATTTCAAAACACATTAGAAGTTTTAAAAGAGTTAAAGCCAGATTATATTCATGGAGCAAAGTATTCGCAAAGAAGAGGAACAGAAGCGGCAAAAATGAAGCAAGTTGATACAAAGATTAGAAAAAGGAGAAGTGAAATATTAGATAAGTTAAGGAGAGAATTAAGTTATTTGAACAATAAAAAATACATTGGAAAAACATTAAAGACATTAGTTTTAGAGAACGGTAAAGGATACACTGAAAACTTTAAAGTAGTTAAGTTTGAAGGTGGAGAAATTGGAGAGTTTGTAAAAGTAAAAATAACTGACGCTAAAACTTTTGGATTGAAAGGGGAAATTATTCCTTAATTTCTTTTAAAACTTCATCTAAATCAATTTTTTTAACTTCTCCAAATTTAACAACTTCTCCATCTCCTTCATATCTTGGTATTATGTGAAAATGAACATGATTAACTTCCTGTCCAGCCACTTTACCATTGTTATTTACTATATTGTATCCGTTAAAACCTAATTTTTTCAAAATATTTACAGTTTTTTTTACGCCTTTTATAAAATTACATAATTCCTCATCTGGCATCTCGTCAAATCTCTCATAGTGCTTTTTTGGAACAACTAATGTGTGCCCTTTATTTCTTGGATTAATATCTAAAAATGCCAAAACATTTTCATCTTCATAAACAATCTTTGCTGGAATTTCTCTATTTACTATTTTACAGAATATGCACATTATTTCACCTTTTTTAATTTCTTAATTATTTTATTTCTTAATATTTTTAATTTAATTTATTTTGTTATTTATTTTTGGAGTAATATGTCCCTATACTTAAATAATAGTTCAGTTATATCTCTTATATCTTTTCCCTGCATCTTTGCCTCATTTAAATATATATTATAGAGTTGTGGAGTTAAAGGTTTTGGATTAGATTTCCACATTTCAGAATGTATTAATAAATCAAAACACCTTGCCTCTGCCTCACTTAATCCAAGTTTTTTATAAATTCCTTCATGTGGCTTATATAATAAATTTTCTTCTTTTGGAATTGATAAAACTAAATCACATAGTTCTGTTGTAGGAATTGGCTCTGCAATAGATACAAAAACATCATCAAGTTCAGCATCTACAATTAAATCTTTGGTTAATAAATAATCTTTCTCTGTCTCTGTTGGATAACCTACTATAAAACTTCCTCCTACCTTAACATTACAATCCTTTGCCAACTTTATAGCATCTAATACTTTTTCTCTATTAATTCCTTTTTTCATATCTCTTAATACTTTATCACTTCCACTTTCTATTCCATAAAACACCCATCCAATAGTATAATTTTTTATAGCCTCTAAGATGTCTTCATCAACATAATCTACTCTCATATCTGGAACTGATAAATTGTTTCTCCCAACAATTTCTGAAATTTTTTCTAACAACTCAAAGAACTTATTTTTATTTACTGACTTTTTAAATGCATACAAACTTCCAGTTCCTCCACTTATCGCTATTCTCTTAGCTCCAGCCTTTTTAAAAGCTTTAACTTCTTCAACAACATCTTCAACTTCTCTACTTCTAATTTTCTTTCCAAAAAATTTTGGAACTTGACAAAAAGTGCAATTTCCCAAACAACCCCTATGAGTTTCTATATAAACATTAGCCCCTCTAATCCACTGCTGTCCAATGTCTTTTGGTATTAAAGGAATTGGATGATTTAAATCTGGTCTTTCTTTTGGATAATTTACTACAATTTCATCTCCATTTTTGTATGCTAAACCTTCCTCATCTCCTTCTATAATTTTTGGAGTAGTTATTTCACCTTCTCCAACTATAACTCCATCTACATTTAGTTCATTTAATATAATCTCTGGATATGCTGAAACACATCCAGCAATGTATATTTTAATTTTATTCTTTTTAGATTTTTTTAAATTTTCAATAGTTTCTCTAATTTTTTTATCTAATATGTGCAAAGTAGAATATAAACTAAATATAACTACATCTGACTTTAAAAGTAGTGTTTTATCCATTTTTCTAATTAAATAAACTTTATGCCCTTTATCTTTTAAAATCCTTCCAACAATCATAGAACCATAAGTATATACTTCTGGACAGTAAATCGTAATTCTCATGTAATCCCCTGTATATTAATTGTTTTATAATTGCAAATACTCTAATGATACTATTTTACAGTTGTCAAACACTAATATTTAAAGTCTCTACATATAAATAATGTCTAAATTATTAGATATAATGTGAGGTGATAAGAATGGCTGTAATAAATATGAACAATGTTAATAAAAATTTTATAAATGAAGTTGTAGAGGAAGGAAAGTTGATTTTAGGTGAAGATGTTGTAAAATCAATTAAAGCATGCTATCAGTGTGGAACTTGCACAGGAAGTTGTCCAAGCGGAAGAAGAACAGCATATAGAACAAGAAAAGTTTTAAGAAAAGTTCTTTTAGGTTTAGATGATGTATTGGATTCAGACGATATTTGGTATTGCACAACATGCTATACTTGTTATGAGAGATGTCCAAGAGATGTAAAAATTACTGAGATTATAAAAACATTGAGAAACATTGCAACTAAGAAAGGAAATATGGCATTAGCTCATAGAAAAACAGCATCTTATGTTTTGAGATTTGGACATGCAGTTCCAGCAAATAAGCAAGTTGTTGAATTAAGAAAAAAGTTAGGGTTACCTCCAAAATCTCCAACAGCTCAATTTTCTGAAAAAGATTTAGAAGAAGTTAGAACATTAGTTAAAGAATTAAAATTTGATGAATTAATAAGATTTGATTGGGAAAAAATGGACTTAAAAGAATAAAACAATTAATATTATGATGGTGATAACAATGAAATATGCATTTTTCTTAGGTTGTATAATGCCACATAGATATCCAGGAATTGAATTGGCTACAAAAAAAGTTATGAGAGAGTTAGGAGTTGAATTAGAATACATGCCAGGAGCATCTTGCTGTCCTGCTCCAGGAGTCTTTGGATCTTTCGATTTAAAGACATGGCTTACAATTGCTGCAAGAAACTTATGTATTGCTGAGGAGATGGGTTTAGATATAATAACTGTATGTAACGGATGTTATGGTTCCTTATTTGAAGCGGCGCATATATTACATGAGAATAAAGAAGCATTAGACTTTGTTAATGAGAAGTTAGATAAAATTGGTAAGCAGTATAAAGGTACTGTTAAAGTTTATCACTTTGCAGAATTAATTTATAAGGAGATAGGAACTGAAAAAATAAAAGAAAAAGTTGTAAGACCATTAAATAACTTAAATGTTGCTATACACTATGGATGTCACCTTTTAAAGCCATGTGATGTTAAGCGCCTTGACAGCCCAGAAAGACCAAAACTGTTAGAAGAAATAGTTTCAGCAACAGGAGCTAAGCCAGTTATGTATAGAGATTACTTAATGTGTTGTGGAGCAGGAGGTGGGGTTAGGGCAAGATTTTTAAAAACAGCATTAGATATGACAAGAGAAAAAATAAGAAACATGTTAGATGCAAATGCTGACTGTACTGTCAATGTCTGTCCATTCTGTCATTTACAGTTTGATAGAGGACAATTAGAAATTAAAGAAAAGTTTGGTGAAGAATACAAACTTCCTGTTTTACATCTAAGTCAGTTGTTAGGTTTAGCATTTGGAATGAAACCTGAAGAGTTAGCAGTTAGTGTTCACGCTATTCCAGTAGATCCAGTTTTAAAGAAATTGGGCATTGAATAAATACAACTCTCCTTTAAAATAAACTCCAAACATTCGTGCTATTACAATAAGAAGATAAAAAACAATGAAAGATTTTAAAAACATTAAATAAATAGCAACTTTTAAAATAAAAAATAAGTAAATCAAAGATATTCCAACAATTAAAACATATTTAGGAGAAACTAAAACTTTAACTAAGTTTTTAATTCTTATTTTTTTGTTATATAATTTAAAAACAATTAGCGGTAAGAAATAATAAAAAATTGCTAAGATTATAAATAACCTAACATCATAATTTTGGATATACAAGGGTGTTTCAGTAGAAATTGGATATGGAAATAACAGACAGACAAATATAAGTAGTATTAAAGATAAT